>NZ_JAPZSS010000063.1:0-39086 GCF_027532015.1 Microcystis sp. LE19-131.1A
CCCCCCTTAATCCCCCCTTGATAAGGGGGGTGCCGATCCCCCCTTAATCCCCCCTTGATAAGGGGGGTGCCGATCCCCCCTTAATCCCCCCTTGATAAGGGGGGTGCCGATCCCCCCTTAATCCCCCCTTGATAAGGGGGGGAACTGACGAATTAACACCTAACCACTTATAAACCCCAGAGACAGTAATCAGGACCAAGAAAAACTGTTTTGGCAAACCCTAGCTAGGGACTTAAATTTGCACCTGTCTGAGATGACGACGGGGATCGGTGGTACGCTGAGATTTAATTTTCTCGTATAATTCCCGTTCGATCGCCGTTAATTCTTTGGGAGTATCGATGACAATTTTGACTAATTGATCGCCGCGTTGTCCTTTATTATCGATCCAACCTTTGCCGCGTAAGCGCAGGGATTGACCGGAACGAATACCGGCGGGAATTTTTACCGTCACCATGCCATCGGGGGTAGGAACTTCAATCGCTGTGCCTAAAACTGCCTCATCGGGAGTAATCGGCACTTCACAGGTTAAATTATCGCCTTCAAAAGTAAAGAAAGGATGGGGTTCTAATTCCACATCGAGAAATAGATCTCCCCGTTGTTTACTCAAGGGATCGATTAGTCCTTTACCCCGTACCCGGAGACGATTACCGGTTTTGGTTCCTGGGGGGATTTTGATATCGATCATTTCTCCGGCTAAATTAACCCGTTTTTGTACTCCTCGTAAAGCTTCCCCAAAACTCAGACGCAGTTTAGCGGTGGAGACACCAGAAGTGACGGATTGCGGTGGAGTACGAGCGCCGGCAAAGTCGTTAAAATTGCTAAAATCGCCAAATCCTCTCCCCGGAGTCCCGTAGGAATGGGAACTGGGGCGAGTACCGCCGGAGCGCCCCATGCGACCGAGCAGTTCATTGATAAAATCATCAAAGGTGCTGTACTGGCTAAAGTCAAAACCGTCGGAACCAAAGTCAACCCCCCCATTACCACCTGGCCAATTCGATCGCTCGGCCTGTTGCCAATATTGTCCAAATTGATCGTATTTTTGGCGTTTTTCGCTATCGGAGAGGACTTCGTAAGCTTCGCTAATTTCTTTAAAACGTTCTTCGGCGCTTTTATTGTTAGGATTGCGATCGGGGTGATATTTGACAGCTAATTTGCGAAAAGCTTTTTTAATTTCTTCAGCGCTGGCAGTTTTACCTACTCCCAGAACGGCATAATAATCTTTATAATCTGCGGCAGGCATCGATACGCTATCTCCTTAGCAATGGGGATTCAGTCGGGATACTCCTAATCTAACTTAATTTTATCGTTGTCAGGCTTGAATCAGTGATCAGTGATCGGTGAACAGTAACCAGTAACCGGTGATCAGTGAAAATAAAGTGCCAAAGTTTTCACTTAACACTATCTACTTAAAACTCCAATCTAATAACTGATAACTGATAACTGATAACTGATCACTGAAAGGGAAATTGCCGACGACGACGATACCAAGTTCCCACACCTACTAACAGAGCAATGAGGGTAAAAGCCACCATTAGGGGCAGTATATCGCCTTTTCCCAAAGATTTTAAACCCGCACCCATCATGACAAAGGGTAAAATTCCGGGGACAGTGCCTAATAAAGTACCGATGAAATAATCGCGAAAACGGATAGAAGTTAATCCCGCAACAAAGTTAACGATACCGTAGGGAATAATCGGTAATAGACGGATAGCAAACATATACAATAGGCCGCCTTGCTGCATTTCTGCATCGATCGCTTGCCATTTTCCCTGAAATTTTTTGGCGGTATATTCCCGGCCAATAGTACGGGTAAAAGCAAAGGCAACTATAGCGGCCACCAAAGCGGCGATCGTTGTCCAAACTGTTCCCATAACTACCCCAAAGATCGCGCCACCACTGAGGTTTAAGGGGGTAGAAGGTAGGATTAAAATTGTCCCGATCGTATAGACAATAATATACAAAATGGGGGCCATAATTCCCATTTGTTTTAACCAGATCTGTAATTGTTGGGAGTCGATACCACCGATTAGATAAACTCCCATCGCTGTGGCGATAATACAAATTATGGTTAGGATAATAACACTACTTTTAGTTTTAGACATTTAACGGCAATTTTGGGCTAAGTGCGGGTTATAAAACATAAGATGCAATAGGGGTTTACATTTCCCTATTGCCAAAAATTCAGTTAATCTCCTCGAGAACCACGATCGAAAAACCATTGACTTTATAGCGATCGGCAATTACTGCTCCTTGCTCCACAGACCAACAATTATAATTGGTTTCTGCCCAAGCTGCCGTGTCAATAAGTCTTACCCAACGATAATTATTGCCTGGGGAGGGAAGACGAAAATCCACCGGCAGATGATACATATTAATTAACACCAAAAAATCGTGATCACCGACGGCACTACCATCAATTAAAAACCAAATAGAGCGAGCATGGGCAGTTAAATCGCTAACCCCATCGGGTTTTTTAAATAAATAGGTGACACTATTGCCCGCATTGAGAACCATATCGCCATAGCGGCGCTGTTTGAGTGCTATATGATTGTTTCTTAAGTGAGCAATATAAGCGGCAAAAATAAATAAAGGATTGCGTTCTTCTTGATTAGTTCCCGTGCCAAAATTATTGTGATAAGCTTCCCGATAACCGGTGGGCAGTAGATGGGGTGAACGGGTGGCAATCATATCATAATTATTCCAAGTGGCCAGACAATCAATATTGTAGGGATTATTATTACCATTTTGGCTGCGGCCAAATTCATCACCCCAGACAGTCATGGGAACACCGCGAGATAAAAATTGAATCGTCCAAAAGTTGCGTAATCTTTGGCGACGTAAGGCCTGATCACCCCCAGAATCCCAAGAATCGTTATTATTATTGCCGCCATCGGAAGGACCAAAAGGCCAGGGATTGAGGTTATTTTTATTGTTATAACTGACCAAATCCATCAGGGTAAAACCATCGTGGGCAACAATAAAACTGATCGATTTGTGTGGTCCGCCTTGGTCATGAAAATTGTGATAATCTCCGTTCACCTGTTCGATGAATTTAAAAGTATTACCATCTCCCTTGCAAAAACGCCGGATTGCATCGCGATAACGGCCATTCCACTCGCCCCAACCCGTTGGGAAATTACCTACTTCGTAACCCCAGATATCCCAAGCTTCGGCGATCATTTCGGCATCATATTTCTTGCCTAATTGCTCGATCTTTTCTAACAAAGGATGTTTAGGAAAGAATTGTTTTTGTTTGCCCCAATCTTCTCGTTCATGACTAGAAGGAGTTCGACCGAGGACGGGGGCCAGATCAAAACGAAAACCATCAACTCCCATGGTTTCTAACCAATAGATGAGGGAATCAAGAACCAGATTACAGGTGACAATATGGGAAAAGTTTAATTGATTTCCGCAGCCAGTGGCCCCATCAACTAGATAATGTTCGTCGGTGAGTTGATAGTATTCCACCACATCAAAACCACCAAAACTAACAAATCCGGTGACATCGTTGCTGCCCCAATTGCCCCCTTCTCCGGTGTGATTATAGACCACATCGAGATAAACTTCCATACCTTGGTCGTGGAAAGCTTTGACCATGGACTTAAACTCTCTGGTGGGTCCCCCGGGGGAGCGATCATAAGCATAACGGCGATCGGGAGCGAAATAACCAAAGGTCATGTAACCCCAATAGTTACCGCCGGGGCGATCGTCGGGGTTATTATCGTTAGCGGTTTCCTGGACCGGTAAGAGTTCGATCGTGGTAAATCCCAGCGCTTTCAGATATTTGGCCATATAGCCGGCCCCCGCATAAGTTCCTCTGTACTGGTCGGGAACGTTGGCCACTTCCTCAAAACCCGTAATTCCCTTGAGAATATCTTCCAAACGACTAGCGGAGGGGTGATGACTTAAACCGCGCACATGGGCCTCGTAAATGATCGCTTTTTCGGACCCCAGACGGGGACGAGTACCGGTAGAAGTCCCATCCGGCGCGATCACAATGCCTTTGGGCGACCATTTACCCGTATCATATTGCCGCCGGATCACTCCTTTGTAGTCCCCTTCTCCCGTGGCATAGATTCCAGCATTTTCTCCGGCCGCGATCATGGCCGGGGTTTCAAGGTCGTGGGAAAGTTCTCGCGCGTAGGGATCGAAGAGGACTTTATTGGGGTTAAAGCGATGGCCGAAATCGTCCACATCTGCCTGAAAACCGGCGTTACTGTGACCTCTTTGCCATTTTTGATCAAATTGCCAATTGGAACCCCAACAGCGAAAAGCATAGTAACTGCCGTGGGGAATACCGGCGATTTTTGCCCGCCATATATCATCATTTGGGTTTTTTGTCAACCAGTAATCATACTTAGCGTTTTCTCCCGTCGGGCGATCGTAGATTTCCAGAAGAATCTGACTGGCATTTTTAGAATAGACGGCAAAGGTGACGCTATCGCCCCGATAATGCGCTCCGAGGGGATAGGTGGCATCGGCCCAAAGATGGCTATCTAGGGGGGCATAATTACCAGATTGGGGATGATTTTGACCGATCTCACTCTCCGATTTCATAAGTTTAATAAATCTCAGATTATGACTGTCTAAAGTATAGATTTAGTATGCTCTTGAATGTAAATTTTTATGACGAAATTCAACGTTTCTGGGCTTAATCCATTGACTTAGTTACTCAAATGGTTGAGGATGGGGGGGCTGACATAGGCATAACTTTTAGCTGCAGAACTTAAGCATCTCATAAAGTTGCTCCTCCCGACAATCCTCTATCTAATTATGAGAATCAGACAAGCTGGAATCCAAAAGGCAAACAAGTCAAGGTTTATACGCAATTTTCTGCCGGTGCAACCCTTGGCGATCAAGACTTGGCTAATTACTATGAAACGACAGAGCCAGGACTCAATCTTTCCAGCCAATTATAGAATAGTTTAGACATTGTTCCCCAATATTGAGGGGTCACTGACTAACAATTTATCTGATACTCTAACCCTATCTGATCAGGATTTAGATACAATGGATGCTCAACTATCTTAGTTTTTTAGTCTTGATTAACTCAGCGATCACCATCGGAAAATCTGAACCGGGAAATAAATACCATGAAATTAGAAGACATCATTCAACAAAACCTCGTTAAACCCATTGATTCCTTAGCAGGAGACTCGGAACTTTGCCGAGAAGTTCAGACCCGTTTGCAAGTTTTCGGATTACTTGCTGCTCATGGTGTTGATGGCATTTATGGACCCCAAACAAAACAAGCCTTTGAGCAATTCAAACAAAAAATCAAAGAAGGCGAATTGGATACCTTGGGAGCATCTTCGGCGAAATTTTTACTAGAACTTAAAGAATTACCAGGGGGTAATAATTTAATCTCCAAAGCTCAAGCCGAATCTATCTATGGTAATGTCATTAGCGATGGACAATTAGCAGATCTCAATTCTTGCTTAAATCGCTTTGAAATTAACACTCACCCCCGAATGTGTCATTTCTTAAGCCAAACTGCCCATGAAAGTGGAGGCTTGAAATGGATGAAAGAACTCGGTAGCGGTGAGGAGTATAACGGACGGAAAGACCTAGGAAATATTTATCCAGGAGATGGTCCCAAATATAAGGGAGCAGGCGTTATTCAACTAACGGGACGCAGTAACTATCAAGCTTTTGCGAATTATATTCATGATCCGAAAGTGATGGATGGAGTTGACTATGTTAGTACCACCTATCCTTTTACCAGTGGCGGTTTTTGGTGGCATAACAATAACATGAATGCTCTTTGTGATCGCGGTGCAACAGTGGAAGAAATCACCCGACGAGTCAATGGTGGTCTTAACGGACTAGCTGATCGTCAAGCTTACTACGAAAAAGCGATCAAAGTTTTTCCTGTTTAACTATAAATACCTTTCTGGTGCTAATTTTGGCTCTTCGGTTTGTGCTATGCAATGGACGGGGTTATAAGAGATGAAATCCTTATAGAGAAAGACATTGCTGCGATTTTTATCAATTGTTTTTGCTCTAGAACAAACTAATCAATAGAACTCTTGCTAGATAAGGATTTAAAGGATTTAGTCGATTTATGTCACCCGATCAAACCAGACCAAGTAACGAAGAACCAAAATAGCTCTACCGAACCTAGTATGCTAAACTGATGCTTGAAAAAGGGGACGGGGAAAAGGGTTGAGATTTTGGCAACAATTAAAGAATGATTATTGGGGTTTATTTAATCCATGAGTCAGATAACAAATGATCGGATTTACGAGACAGATTTCTATCAATGGACAATCGAACAAGCTCAAGCTTTAAGAGAGCAAAATTTCCAGGAATTGGACTGGGAAAACATCATTGAGGAGATCGAAGCCTTGGGACGCAGTGATTACAGTGCGGTTGCTAGTCTGTTGATGAGAGAGATTGAACATCGTTTAAAAATAGACTATGCTAACCGACCTGAGTGTGATCGCCACTGGCGCTCAGAAATGGTAGCTTTTAGGAAGAATATTAAACGACGGTTAAGTCCTTCAATGAAACCCAAACTCCAAAAAGATTTTTCTGAAATCTATCAGGATGCTGTGGAAATTGTCCTAGCTAAATATGACCTAAATCTGCCAACTACTTGTCCCTACAACCTTGAGGATTTACTTCCTTAACTACCTAGCTTATAGCAAATCTGGCTTTAAAAAGAGGGTATTGTTAGGAGTTAGAAGTTAATAGTTAAGAGTGAAGAATGTGGGGGTATAACTCCTCACTCTTCACTCCTCACCCCCTTACGAAACTAGATTTTATCAAGCGGATTTGGTAGTTGATTTTTGGTCTCGGCCACTTCTGTCCTTTAGTCACATCTTTCTTAACATTTCAAACCTTTGTAGCCCAGGACTTTAAAGACTCGTTTAACAATCTGTAATATTCCTTGTTGACACCCTTAATGACAAAGAAAAAACTGCAATCAAATCAGGATAAGGGTTGGAGTGCTTACTGCAAAAATTGTTAAGAAAGATCCCTATAAGGGATAGCTTCCTAACCCCATTCCTAGCAATTTTTCAGGAGGTAATTACACTGTCGAGAGCGTTTCCGGAGGGGGGACTTGGTTTCAAGGTACTATAACCATCAATGGAACTCAATGGAACTATACCGGAGAACTCGGTCAACCTGTGAGTTTTCCCCTCAGCTTTTGGACAGGATACTACGGCACGACTACTTTCACCCCCCCCGGCAGTAGTCAATCTTCTCAAGGACAAGCTTTGATTCTTCAACCCGATGGTTCTGGAGGATTTACAGTAACTGTAGGAGGAGAAACGATTCAGAATTGGACTTATAACTGCGCTCTCAATCAATTAACTTGGACCACTACTAATAATTCAACAGCAGGAAATCTGACTTTTCTTCAAGTACAACCTAGTGGTTCATCAACCTATAACGGACCCGGTTTTACCGGAACTTATACCGATGGGGGGACAACCTACACCTACAATGGAATTCTTTCCACTCCTAAATCTTTGAACCAATGGGTAGGAAGTTATGGGGTAACGGTTCTCTCTCCAAGTTCCAGTAATGACGATAGTGATGATGTTTTGGGTCCAGAATTAAATCTCTACCTCAGTAACAATTCTCCCCAAGTTCAGATCAACTTTGGCAATAATCAGATCGCTACGATTCCTCCATCGGCGATCGATTCTTTCGATCAAGCAACCAATACCTTAACTTGGACAAGTTCCAGTGGAATTAACACATCTGGACAGATTCAATTTGGCCAACAAACTGCCGCAACGTCCAGTAGTAGTTATATCGGTAATTATTTTAGTGGAACTTTAACCTTATCTACCTCAGTCGGTAGCTTGAACGCCGGAGGTTACTCCTATAGTGGTCAAATTGGCGAGCCGCCTCCCTCCTCCACTTCCCCTGCTAAACAACCTTTTATCACATGGAAGCAAATTGAGCAGGGTATTGCCATGGGATTTTTCACTGGAATAGGTATGAAGGTTTTTGAGGGTCTTTTTACTCTTTTCATAGAGCTACCGGCTAAATGGCTTTATAGCAAAATCAGTTCTTTAGTCACTAAAAAGTCAATGAATGAGGAAAATGCTCCCTCTGGGGAGGATAGTTTGAATGCTGAGGAACAACCGGAAATTGAACAAAAAAGTAGCTCAAGTGGAGGTTCAGGTGGAGGTGAATCCGAACAAGGGGGAACAGAATCAGGTTCAGGAAACGATGACGATGAGGACGACGACTCAGACAGCGATGAGGGCGGCGACACTACCACTACCACTAACACTACCACTACCACTAGCACTACCACAGAAGGTTCACCGAAGCCCCTCGTAATCAACGAGCAATCCCCTAACACTTCTCAGAGTGGAAGTGGTACACAATTCGAAGAACCTACAAATACAGGGGGGGGAAGCTCAAATGCTGGTCCCCCTAGTGACAATGAGATAGCTCAGGCGGGTGAAGATACTGAGCAAACTAGCGGTGATGACGATGATGATGACGATGAGGATGAGGACAGTGATATGAAAGAACTTCCATTTTATGGCGGGGGGGAGGATTTCTAAGGGCTAAACCCTTTCACTAATCGCAATAGATGGGCGAAAGAAAGTTTTTTCGCCCATTGGCAAAATTAACGAAATTGAATCACTAAAAAGGTCAAATGGTTACTTTTAAAAATAGTTATGATCCCCCTAAACAAGTTTATGGTTATGCACCAGTACCACCAGATACCGGTGAAATTGTTTACACCTTTTATCTCGTCAATTATTTCCCCAGTAACAATGGTTATAATATGTCCTATGACTTTAGTGGTGTTCTAGAAGCCATTGGCAAAGATTATCAATGGATTCAAGGGGCACAATCGGGAGTCGTTACACCGGGGTTATATAATGTAGCCAGCTTTTATTTAACCAATGGATCTGGCAATCAAACCATACAAAAGGGCAGTGTTCCTTTAATAACCATTGCCGGAACAACAATAGATTTTTGGTTTTGGTCGGGGGGTTCTACTCCCTATATTAATCTACTCACTCCTTCAGGATTTACCGAACCGACTAATAGTTCAACTGATAATGTGATTGCCTGTAGTGCCTATACAGTTAGCCTTAACGGCGGTGAGAATAGTCCAACAACTAACAATATTTTTATCAGTTTAAATCCGGATCCTTTATGGAATTGGATCGGCTATTATGGAACCACAACTTACTCCGAATGGAGCCAACCCCCCGTTCTCACAATTCAAGGCAATAATACCGGTTCATTAGAGGTTATTTTTGAGAATATTGTTATTAATAATTGGTCTTTTGATGCCTCAAATAATCAACTCACTTGGACAACGTCCGGTGGTAATGGATCCGCCGCTTCTCTAACTTTTTCCGTAGTCACTGCTAATAGTCCTAATGCCTATTCTGGTCTAAGTTTTACAGGGACTTTACAAACCGATCCTAATGGAAGCGGTGGCTTTAGTCAATCTGGCACATTTTCCGGGCAAATTGCCGAAACTTCTACGGATCAATCAGCCCAAAGTTTTCTACAATTTCTCTTAGAAAATTCATCCATTGCTCAACAGTTTAACACTGAATTAGAAACCCTTGCCACCAATGCTCAAACCCAACAACAAAACGGCGCAACTAGCACCGAAATTATTAACACCGCTAACCAAAATTTAACCAGTTGGTTTCAACAACAGGGCTATGATACCACTCCCCAAGCCCTTTATCAAGCCTTACTCCAATTTGGCTATACCGATCTGCTTTTCTGGTTAGGAGTTTATGGATTAACTGAAGTTGTTCCCCAAGGAAATATTACTCAAAATACTGCCCCTGTACTGGCTATTGTTCTTGATTCCAATAATCAAGCTATTCCTCAATTATGTGGTGTCACGCTAGAAAACTACACCTTTAATAATGGTGTTTTAAGTTGGCCAATGACCGGAGGAAATACCACCGCCGGACAAGTTCAATTCTATTATACTTCTCCGATTTCTCTGAGTTCTACCCAACCCACCGGCTATACAGGTCCTTGGTTTCAAGGTACAATAACCGTTTCCTATCAAGGAGAAACCCAAACGTTAACCTATTATGGAGAAATTGGCAATCCTGTTAGTTTCCCCCTCAAAAATTGGACAGGTTTCTATGGTGTTACTTCCTATTCTCCTTGGGCGCAACCCCCCTCTTTAACCATTCAATGTGATCCATCCGGCACATTACAGATTCTTCTCGATGGCGTAGTTATTAATAATTGGTCTTACAATGCTGTCTACAATCAACTGACTTGGACTTCTAACGGTGGTAATAATTCTGCTGCTACTTTAACCTTTGATCAAGCTACGGCAAATAGTCAAAATAGCTACTCAGGACCGACTTTTACCGGGAAATTACAAACCAATCTCAATAGTAGTGGTAGCTTCACTCAGTCGGGAACTTTTGCCGGAGAATTATCTCAACCACAGGATCTATCTGAGTGGATCGGTTCTTATGGGGTGACAGTTTTAACGCCTTCATCTTCTAGTTCTAACTCTAATTCTAATCCGATTATGGGACCAGAGTTAGACGTTTCTATGAGCGGTAATACCCCTCAAGTCTCTCTCAATTTTGGTAATAATAATACAACCACCACTATTCCCACAAGTAATTTTAATCAGGCGACAAATACCCTAACTTGGACCGGTTCTATGCCGATTAATACATCCGGAACTGTTCAATTTGGAACTCAAACCGCCCCAACTTCTAGCAGTAGCTACATCGGGAATTATTTTGATGGAACTCTCACCTTAAACGAAAAGGTAACATTTTTTCAAGCAGGAACTTATTCCTTCTCTGGACAAATGGGAGAATTTTATTATGCTAATTCAACTATTCCCACAACTTGGCAAGTTATTCTCGGAGATATTAAGAAAGTTACTGTATTAATTATCCGAATGTATCTTCAAAATAAAGCAATGGAAGTAGGTGAAGCCTTTACCGAATGGGTATTTGAGGTCATTTCGGAGATTTTCTCCTCAGAGGAAACCGCAGTAACCGCATTAGCCTCAGAAGGAATTGAAGTGGCGGATATAACCGATTATGCGACTGGGATTTTTACTAATGTTGGCACTCCCATTAATTTCTCTAAACCGCCAGAACTGATTGAACCCTCCGACCCTGGAACAACAAACGCCGGTGATGCTGGTGATGCTGCCGATGCTGCTGCCGATGCCGCCGATGTTGACGCCGATGCTGCCGGATTAGCTGTGGACGCTGATGCTGCCGTTGATGTTGGTGCTGATGTTGCCCTCGATGCCGGTGCTGATGTTGCCCTCGATTGTTTGTGGCTTTTATTTCTGTAGGCTACCAAAATCTCAAATAATTCCCTAAACAAGGCCGTAATCTTTACTGTTTTCGATCAGGCGATCGCTCTTATTTATCTCCTAATTGAAAATGCGATCGCCTTCATAGCAACCAAGTTTATTTTTTAAGTTTATCTTTTTAAAAATGGCATCTACAACATAATGAGCAAGAACATTACCAAAATTCTCGATCTTTTTATTACTGTACTCATCAGTTTTTCGCTATTCGTTAATACAGCGATCGCCTGTAGTGATGTGATGATCTCAGGTAATGGCTATACAGCCGTTGCTCGTAATCAACAGCACGAAGAAAACAGTTCGTCTGTTCCTGTTTCCTCCTCTTAAAGTGTTAGAGTACTCCCCAGAAAAAATGATCCAAAATCTGAGATAATCAAAATGTATCAACAAAATTGAATTAGTCGCCAGAAGGCATACGGAGGAGAGATAGCCTTTTCAGGCGTTGCTAATTTGAGATATGAATCTTCTCTTGTGGGATTTTTAAACCCTAGACCCAAACTAACTTTTGGATGGGTGCAAAGTTGTCATTCATACCTTGATTCAGCAACGCCCCTTTTCATTCTATTAATCAATCTAAAAAGTCCCCAAAAAATATGATAACTTCCACTCCAGTCAAAAAAAATGACGATATTAACGCCTTAAATGCGGATATTCGGGAAGTTTTATTAGAGGTTTTGCCGATAATTTCTCCTGAATTACAACTAGAAATCGCTAACTTAGTTCAACAGATTCATCATCTGAATTATTTGATTTATAAAAAAAGTAATAGCTGGAAAATTGGTTGGTTTATTTTTAACAATGATCCAACTAAATTTATTTTGTTATTAGAGGAAATTAAATATATATTGCTCATGGCAAAAACCAATAAAGTCGGGGTTGATGCTATTCGAGGATTCAGAATTAATCTAGAAAAGGAAATTAATAATAGTCGCTATTTTTTGTGGGGACATATTCTAAATGGATTTAGTTCTATCTATGCTACAAGATCAGTTCCATTCAAAATATTTTTAGGTTTATCTATTACAACTTTTTTATCTATTATTGCCCTGAAATTTTCTGCTCAAGAAATTTACAGATTTGATGATAATTTACACCAGAAATCCTCTCAAAAGGAGGCAATTATTTCAAAACCATTACCTCAAGCAAACTCCCCAGTACCCATTCCTTCTAGTAGTTATTCAGAACAGTTAAAATCATCGAGTGATACGATAAATCCTAATCGGCATATATTTTATGGTTTAGTTTATGCGGCAACAGCAGGAGTGTTGGGAAGTGTTGCGAGTATTTTACTCAGAATTATCGACTTTACAGACAAAAAATATGACGACCCCCTCATTCCTTTTTTTATTGGTTTGTTTAGACCCTTAATTGGTCTAATTTTCGGTATTTTTATCTTTAGTTTAATTAGCTCAGATACGTTGATTAAAATTGATTTTATGATTACCCAGGATCAAAATTCTTCTAGTTTAATAACAAACAAAGCCCGTCAGGATTTATTTATCTTTTCCTGTGCTTTTTTAGTGGGATTTAGTGAAAGATTTGCCTCAGATTTAGTTAAAAAAACTGAATCTGGATTAATTGAAAAAGAAAAATAATTTTCTTGGCTAAATTATACGGACTTTTGCGGATTCAAGACATACAATAACAGCAGTGGGCAAAATAATTGCGGAGATCAAGAAAGTAACCGTTCGCATCCGTTCATCGCTGTCTGAGTTGCCTTTTTTCTTCTTGAGCATCCACCAGAGAATGGGTATAGCTACCCCTTCATGGACAATGCCGACTGTGAGGATGTTGTAGTGATGACTACCAAATGACCAATTGGTGCGGTCAATACTCAATACCCAGGGTTGAGAGATATGGAGCCACTGGACTACAATGGGAGCTATTTGAGAGTAATACCATTTCTCTAAATGAAAACTACACATCGAATTTAAATCCCCCTTTAAGTTCCCCTTTTTAAGGGGGATTTAGGGGGATTAAACTTCTGTAGTCAGACTTTGGAGAATTGGTATAATCTCTCTCGAAGTCCCCAAACAAGCGTTGTCATCGTTTGTAATGGGACTCTACCAATACCCGACCTTCAAAACCTAGAGCTAATTCCTTGAGGTTGACGGTTTTTACTTTCAACAGAGCCAGTAAGAAGAGAGCGAGGAAAGAGAGTCTTGCTCCGTGCCATCCCTTGAGGAGGTTTGAGAGCTTGTTTCAATGCGTTATATTGGTTCCTAGGGGTTTCAAGATTAGTGCTATTTTTGATAAAACCCTACTCCCGCCTACTTTTCCAGCTTTTTGTCCTGTACTTAGGAGAATTTACATAATTTTCCTCTCTAAAGCCAGAATTGACAATCATCTTCTAATAAACTAGGACAAATTCCTTGTAAGCGTCGATAAGCAATAGCATCCGCTCCATACAAAGGGATAGGTAAACGGGGTTCTTTGAGAGAACCATAGTGAAGTAAAGTTAATTTTAACGTAGTGTCAACTAACTGTTTTAAATTTACTTGATCTCCTAATTCATGAACTTTTAAGCGCAAGGGACGAGGAACACCTATTTGTTCAGACACTTGGGACGTTATCAGGATAACTTCCCGCTTTGATAAAGCAAAAGCTAATCCTTTTGAGGGAGCATTTATCTGTTTTTGCTCAAAATTATAAAGTCTAGGAATGCCAGTTTTATAACATTCTACGAGAATAAATTTAGCATTAATTGCTCTAGCTCTTGCTAGTAAATTCTCAATCTCCTTTCCTTGAAATTTACCATCTCTGTAAATGAGAACTGTCTGATTTTTTAGTTCAGCTTGCGGTAAACAATTTTCCAGAATACGTTGAGGAATTTCTTCTCCCTCGGTTAAACTATCTTCTACCCGACAGCGAACAAATTCTCCCTGTTTTCCATATAGTCGCACACTTGCACAAACATTGAGACTCCCCGGAAGATTTTTTTTAGGCATCCTTCCCACATCTAAACCAATAAAATAATCGGCAATTTCTAGAGGTTCAGCAAGGACATAGGGTAAATTTCCTAATTTGGCTAGGATTCCGGGGACAACTTGATTGAGAATATTCTTATAGTTGCTCTTATCATTTAAAGTTTTCTCATAAATCATTTGAGTTATAACTCCACGCTCCAAAAACTTTTTTTTAATCCACGAATATAAACTTCCTTCTTCAGTATTATCAGCATTGCGATCCTCTTGAGGAAGAAATACTAAAGCAATATCTACAGGAATTTCTCCTCCAATTAATTGATCAACTGCTTCTTCCAGTCTAGCTCTTTTTTCAAATCCTACACCTTCAACAGAGAAATTTATTTGATTCTCTGCTGGCAAAATGGTCTCAAATTTATAAAGTTCTAATCGCTTTTCTAATTGTTCTCTAAAATCTCCCACTTTCAAATTAGCTGGTTTCAGAATAGCTAAACGAATTTTACGAGCAGGATCTTCATATTCTCGATGACGTTGATATACACCCCCCTTCGATAATCCTTTGAGAGTTTCTCTTTTTTCTCCCCTTTCTTCCTTACCAAATAAGATAGGTGTTTGCTCAAGAGAAATGGAAGGAGTCCAAAATAATGCGGGGTATTCTTGGCTGTTAATACTTTTTTCTTTTAACTGAAACCCAAAGTTATTTAAAGTCTTTTGTGCCTCCTGCTTATACAATTTTAATCGTTCTTGTCGTTCAGCATAGAAGATTTTTGTTTCCTTTAATAACTCTCCGTAATTGACTTGAAATAAACTCTCATCCTTATCTGTCATACAGGGTTTTAAAGCTGCCAATGGATAAATATACTCCTTGGTATTTTTGCCAAATTGTACCGCCACCACTGGCTGCCCCAGATGAGCTTCTTCTAATTTTCTTCGACTAATTGAACCCGTAGCTCTTGTTAATAGTTCCTCTCTTTTTTCCCCAATTGTACCCGCTATTCTAATAATTTTAGCTGTCCCATTAGTTTCTATAGTTTTAACCTTTAAACCTACTAATAATTTAGCCGCATCTTGTCTATAGGGATGATTTTCATAAAACTGTTCTAAATCTCCACTATAGACAATACTACTTTCAAGAGTTAAACAAATAGCTGGATCGGTGTCATTGATGATTTCTGACCAAAAGTTAACTTCTCTCCTTACCTGTACTTGGTTTTCACTTATCTGACTATCTTTGGGAAAAACTATTGGATAGGAAAATTTACCAAATATTTTCAGAATTCTAACTGCTAATTGTGCTGTAACTAAAGCTGTTATCTGAAAGTCTTTTAGCCAATGAATAGAATAATAGTGATCGCCAATATCTTCTCGTAAAACCTCTTGAATATCTGATAAAGCTTCTTTCCACTGTTGTAAAGAAGGAATATATTTTTCATCTTTAGCTAATACCCAAAAACAATTATCTTCAAAAATAACCACCACAGCAGGAAACTTCCGACTGAATTGCCAACCAAAACGATTACCTATTTTTCTAGTAACTTGATGATTAAGCTTAAAACAATTTAAACAATTATTCTTGAGGGTTAAGGAACTAATTTCACTCAAAAATATTGGAGAGTTGGCTGTTTTAGTTTCTGTGTAATTCATGATCTAAACCTCCTTATTTGCATAATCACAAATCGATGTAAACGGACAATAACGACAGACATAGCCACTTTGAGGCGGAAAAATATGATAAAAATCTTTGGGGTGATCTTTATATTTTTGTAGTTGTTGCTGATGTTTTTTGGCCAGGGAAGCTAGTTCGATTTTAACTGCTTCTATTGCCTCAGAAGACAGGGATATTTTTTCTGAGCTTGTTTGGGTTTCTAAATTGTAAAAAGAAGCGACAATTTTTTTCTGAGGATAACGGTAACTAGCCGCCAGTAAATAAACATGAGCCTGACGACGATCAAAATTAGATTGACCAGTTTTCAAATCTAAAATATGTATAGTGTCATCAGCTTCTCTGAAAATACAATCAAAGGCAGCGGACAAATTAAACCGATATTTGCCTTGCTCGATAACAATAGGTTCTGGATAACCTTCATCGCCTCTAGATAAATTAATAATCTCTTGATTCAATAAAATTGGTTGTTGATAGTAATTGTTTAAAATTACTAAAACCCTAGCTTGAATTTCTGGCGATTCTTGATTTAATTGCAGGATTTTTGCCACTTGTTCCACCCCATGGGAACCTGATAATCTCACTGGCTCTTGATGAAACTCAAAAACTCCCCTTTGTGCCAACTTACCAATTTTTTGCGGTTGATTATCTTCTGATAATAATCTTTGGACTTCTGGTTCTTTGTTTCGCGCTTTTTCAAACCCCCGTTTTGTCTGACAATGCCAATTCTCATAGCCAATCGCTGGTTTTAGTGATCGCCAAAGACTATAGCTCATCGGAGGATACCAAGGCTTTTTGGGGGACTGGCAGGACAAGATTTTTTCCCTCGGTCAGGATAATGCTAGGATGACATTGACTAAAATAATCAACGCCAATGAACTAACTTTAGCCTATGTTGACTGAAATAGTCAACCCTTGATATAATTTTTTTGAGCGGTTGGGAGAAAAGCAGTGTCAGAAACATTTGGACAGGTTATCCGCAAAGCTCGTCGAGAGGAGGAATATAGTCAGAGAGAACTAGCTAAGTTGATTGGGGTGGACTATACCTATCTATCGAAGCTAGAAAATGATCATGCGGGTTATCCTCCTAGTCAGCAGGTTATTGAGTCCTTAGCGACTCATTTAAAATTAAATGCTCAAACTCTAGGAGAATTAGCAGGACGACTGAGTTCAGATGATCAAAAAGTCTTCAAAGAGTTAGTTCAAAAATACCAACAAATGCCAATTTTATTGCGTCGCATGAAAGACAATCCCAATTTTGCCCAAAAAATTATTTCTGAGGCGACAAAATTAGAACCAGAGGAGTAAATATCTTGGATATTATTAAACCCTATAGTTTTATTCCCAAAACAGTGATTGAAGCTCAGGCAGACAATATTCTCAAGAAAGTAAAAGCTAATCGTCGTCGTCCCTTAAGAAATTGCGATATTGCGGAAGCAGTGGCTGATTATTTTGATTTGGCTATTGAATGGACGGACATAAAGCCAGATCAAGAGGGAGAAATCGCCGCGATGATTATTCCCACAGAAAAGAAAATTATTCTCAATGAAGATGTAAAATTCTTAAGAGATTCTCACAATTCATCCCTAGCAAAAGAAGGTTTTAAAAATTCGAGTTTAGCCCATGAAATTGGTCATTTTGTCCTTCATATTAATCAAACAGCCGTCTCTAACTTTTTGGATCGAATCAATCAGGGAGATTCCCTAGAGACAATTCAACCTTTTCTATGTCGGACAGTTGATTCTAGCCAAAGAATTGAATGGCAAGCCCAATATTTTGCCAGTTGTTTACTAATGGCGATGAGTGAGTTAGAGAAAGCCATCAAGGGCCGTGACTTGACTAAATGGGGACATCTGTATGCGATCGCCGACGAGTTGGGAGTAACTATTACTAATCTTAGAAGTCGTTTAGAAAGTCTCCATTGGATCAAAGTCGATAAAAAAGTAATTTATCCCGGCAGTAATTTTCCCAAGAAATAGCTTCAATGTTCCGAGGAAGATTTTGCCCATCTCGATCGACTTATTTACTCATAATTTCGGCGGTTTGTGAGTTAGGAATCGGTTCAAAGTTGTGGTCGTCAGCCAGATATTCCGGATAGGTGGAGAATTGGGGTAGTATTTCTAGGGTAAAAGCTTCGGCCGCTTTTGAGCGATAACGATTCGGGTTAATAATTACCGACAAAGTGCGACGTACCTCCACATCTTTAATTCTGGTAGCGTGGATCACGCCCATTTGTAGTTCTTTTTCGATCGCTGTCACCGAGACAAAAGCCGCCCCTAAACCGGATTGTACGGCATTTTTAATCGCCTCGATCGAGTTCAGTTCCATCTCCACTTTTAAGCGTTTGGTATCGATCTCGCAACGAGTTAAGACCTTATCAATGACTTTGCGAATCGTCGATTGGGAATCGAGGGTGATAAATTTTAGTCGATATAAATCCTCTTTTTGAATCATTTCTACCTTAGACAGAGGATGAAAAATAGGCAGGACTAAAGCCAGTTCATCGTCTGCGTAGGGGATAATCCGCAGGGTTTCTTGTAATTCGGCGGGAACTTCTCCCCCGATAATGGCTAAATCCACTTGACCGTTAAAAACACCCCAAGAGGTGCGACGGGTGGAATGAACTTGTAGCTGTACGGATACTTCTGGGTATTTTTGCCGAAACAGTCCGATCATGCGGGGAAGAAGATAAGTCCCCGTGGTTTGGGAAGCACCGATGATTAGGGTTCCCCCTTGCAGATTTTGTAGATCTTCGATCGCCCGACAGGTTTCTTGACAGAGAGTGATAATTTTTTCGCCGTAGTTTAAGAGTAGGTGTCCCGCTTCTGTTAATTGAGCTTTCCGACCGCCTCGGTCAAATAACGGCACATTTAGCTGTTTTTCGAGGTTTTGTACCTGAAGACTGACCGCCGGCTGGGATACATACAGGGTATCTGCCGCCCGTTTAAAGCTTCCCTCAGCAGCGATCGCTTTGAGAATTCTCAGTTGGTCTAGGGTGAAAGGAATGTCGGTCATAGAAAGCCTCAAAAACATCGACAGGAGAAGGGGATGACAACAGCGACAAATCTTAAGTCAGTGCAGATAAATACACTGAATTGACAGTACCACACCACGGGGATCAATACTTCAGCTAGTTCGATGATCGCTTATTTTAGTCCTCAGCCCTGAATCAGTAATCAGTTACCAGTTATCAGATGCGAGTTATCAGTGAACTGATAACTGAAAAAGGCTGCCTCAGCAATTATCGGGTTGACTTTTACATACTACTTAATCGTTAGGCAGTAAGCATAAATAAGTTTTACACTTAATCCTGTTTCACCTTTTCTCAAAAGGGTAGAAGGAGTTTTATCTGTAAAGTTTATTTATTCTCAATGCCTAAATAGTCGTTGGCTGCAAAACCTGCGAGTAACATTCTCCTAACCAGGCTGTTTTTTCTTCGTTTTTGAGCTTTGGTCAAACCTGGTTGAGAGCTACCTGAGATAATCCCACCACCAGACTGCTCCCATCACTTGACTAAGCTTTTGAGATGAGAGTTCTTGCCTAATTAATTTTTGAGAGTTCAAAAATGAGAAAAATAGGCGTAAAATTGCATAAAATCCCTAAACAGAGCATTTAATTGATTAATTCTCATTCTTAATTCTCCTGAATACTGACTACTGGCTCCTCACCTAAGGGAAGATTTTTGATTTTTACAAGAGGTCTATTATAGTACAGGCTTTGATCGGAGGTAAACAAGGCGGTCGGGGGATCCCCACCAGTGCGCTTGCTCAGGGTGGGGAATTCCCGTGCCATATTTTCGTTAAGGTCTTTATCTCGGCTGACCTCATTTCAAATTCTCTATAGCATTTCCTACTTTTCGCCATTTACCTCTATAGTTAAGTATTTTTTAATATTTACTTTTGTGAGGATTGGTCAGGTTTTATTAAGTAATGCTGCGGATGCAGGGAAACGCCGAGAATTTGTGATACCCACACCTCAAAATCGTGGATTGGATAAGCTGCCCCCCCCGTCAAGGGATTTACCATTGGTTTCACCAGAATGGTAAACATTCCCAGACGATTTCCCGCTAAAACATCGGTAAACAAGCGATCGCCAACCATAGCAATTTGTTGGGGGGGGAGTCCCATGGCTGCCATCGCTTGCCGGAGTTTGCGTCGAGAGGGTTTCACCGCACCGAGAAGGTAGGGAAGTTGTAAATTATCAGCGATCGCACCGATGCGATTTTCACTGAGATTATTGCTTACCAACCAAATCGGTAGATAAAGACGCAAGGAATCGACCCAACGCTGTAAATCGTCAGAAACCGTCGTTTCCTGAAGGGGAACAAGGGTATCGTCCACATCGAGAATCAATCCCTTAATCTGATGCTGACTCAAAATCTCCGGAGTGAGACCGAGAATCGTATCCCCTAAAATTAAATCGGGTTGTAGAATTTTTGCTCTAGTCATTAACTTCTCAAAAATAACTGGCAGCGAGTTGATCGAACTCAGCTTGATTAAAAAACCGTTGCCTTATTTAGTATAAATGACCGACTGCCCCTGAAAATCTTGCCTGGCCTATCTCTTCACTTGGCCGCTTGAATCACCTGTAAACTGCCACCAGCGTATAATTTTTGTTGACAATCACGAAAACCGATCGCCTGTAAAGATTGGATCAGGTCGCTATCGATAAACTGCCAAGCGGTATCGGTTTCAAATAATTGCAAAAATAGGGCTAAAGAAGGCCAAAAAAGCGGGTTAGTGGGTCGATGAAAATCCACGAGGGCAAAAATTCCCCCCGGTCTGAGAACTCGATACACTTCTTTAAGAATTTCCTCTAACTGCTCTGGTTCCATTTCGTGGAGAGCGGCGCTAGTATGCACAAAGGCGAATTCTCCGGCATTAAAGGGCATTTTTTCGGCTAATCCCTCCACATAATGCGCTTGCGGCACCGCTAAACTAGCTCGCTCCAGAGCCACAGGAGAGACATCTAAACCGGTACAGTGATCGGATAGGGGGACTAAATAACGGGTGGTTTGACCCGCACCACAACAGAGATCGAGGATAGGGTCATTTTTAGCGATTTTTAAGCCTTCTAGAGCCAATTGCCGAAAACGGGTCTCCCCACCCACTGCTAGGGCAGCCAGACGGGAGATACCATCGTAAAGCCATTGATATTGATAACTGAGGGGACGTAAAATTGTAGCCAAGATCAACCTCCAAAATTTGATTAAGTTCTCTGTAGCCTGTAATTTGTTTTAACGGTTCCACCGATATATTGTTAAACTTGGTAAAGAATCTGAAAATTTAAAAATTATCTGTTAACACTATGGGTCGCGTTGGCGTTTTATTATTAAATTTGGGTGGGCCGGAGCGGTTAGAGGATGTGCGTCCTTTTCTATTTAACCTTTTTTCTGACCCAGAGATCATCCGTTTACCGATCAAAGGATTACAAAAACCGTTAGCTTGGTTAATATCGACGCTAAGAGCGAGTAAATCCCAGGAAAATTACCGTCAGATTGGTGGTGGCTCCCCTTTACTCAAGATTACGGAAGCACAGGCCACGGCACTGCAACAACGTCTCGCGGAAATGGGCCGCGAGGTGAGCGTTTATATTGGGATGCGTTACTGGAATCCCTTCACCGAGGAAGCGATCGAGCGGATTAAACGAGACCATATCAAAAAATTGGTTATTCTCCCCCTTTATCCCCAATTTTCCATCAGCACCAGTGGTTCCAGTTTTCGTGTGCTGGAGGAAATGTGGCAGCAGGATCCCTATCTGCGTTTAACGGAATATACTCTCATCCCCTCTTGGTACGATCATCCCATTTATCTGAGTGCTATGGCCGATCTGATTGCGCGAGAATTAGAGCAGTGTGCTAATCCTGACCAAGTACATATCTTTTTTAGCGCCCATGGTGTCCCCCAAAGTTATGTGGAGGAAGCGGGAGATCCCTATCAAAGGGAAATTGAAGAATGTACTAGGGCGATCATGCGTACTCTAAACCGACCCAATCAGTACACTTTAGCCTATCAAAGTCGCGTCGGTCCGGTGGAATGGCTAAAACCCTATACTGAAGATGCTTTAAAAGAGTTGGGAGAGCAGGGAATTAAGAATTTATTGGTCGTGCCGATTAGCTTTGTCTCGGAACACATCGAAACCCTGCAAGAAATCGATATAGAGTACCGAGAAGTGGCGGAAGAAGCGGGAATTGAACATTTTCAGCGAGTACCGGCTCTTAACACTCACCCGATGTTTATCGAATCTCTCTCCCAGTTAGTGGTCAAATCCCTAGAGGAAAAACCCACCACTTTCGAGCAAATTACCCATCCGAAAGCGAATATGAAAATGTATCCCCAGGAACGTTGGGAATGGGGGATGACAACGGCAGCCGAGGTGTGGAATGGTCGATTAGCGATGATCGGTTTTCTGGCAATTATTATCGAATTAATTACCGGTCAAGGACCGTTACATTTTGTTGGTTTATTATAACCTCAAGCTTCGTTGCCATTGCTTTTGATGGTAACTACCAAAATAAGGTTGGGTTTAACTATATTTAACCCAACCTTTGGCGATTTTATCTTCTCTTAGGACATCATATTAGCAGAACGAACATTAACGTTAACTTCTAGCCTACCATTGCCGAGCATATCTAACCCAGTGACGCTAAACAGATTAGCTTTAATCCCCCTTTCCTGAAAATTAGCCTGTAATTCTTTGATGAGAACCTCTTCCACTTTCCCCTCATCATCTGCTAGAGCTTGGACGATTTTAGCAGCGAAAGAGCCAATTTTTGCGCTCAATATTTCTTCCACATTGGTAATCTCGATAATAACCATTGATTTTTCTTCTTAGTAGAGGACAAATAGCATAAGAACAGAATTTGTAAGAAAATAGAGCTGCTCTCATCTTAGGAATCAGTATAACCCGCACTGTTCCCCCCTAAACGTAAATAGGCTTCAATAAAGCTATCTAAATCCCCATTCATTACCCCAGTAACATCGGTGGTTTCCACATTACTACGGAGATCCTTAACCAATTGATAGGGATGAAAAACATAGTTACGGATTTGATTGCCCCAAGCGGCCTCCACCATATCGCCGCGAATTTCAGCGATCGCTTGAGCCTGTTGTTCCCGAGCAATAATTAACAATTTCGCCTTTAATAAAGCTAGGGCTTTTTCTTTATTTTGTAATTGCGATCGCTCTTGGGTACAACGTACAGCGATACCTGTGGGAAGATGAACTACACGCACGGCAGTTTCCACTTTATTAACATTTTGTCCACCTTTTCCCCCCGATCTAGTGGTGGTAATTTCTAAATCTTTATCGGGAATTTCTACCCTCACCGCATCATCGCCCAAAATTGGCATCACTTCCACCCCGGCGAAACTGGTTTGACGTTTACCATTAGCATTAAAAGGGGAAATTCTGACTAACCGATGGGTGCCTTTTTCTCCTTTTAGATAACCGTAAGCATAAGTTCCGGCAATCTCAATTGTCACCGATTTAATTCCCGCTTCATCTCCTTCTGATATTTCTGCTAAAGTGACTTTATAACCCTGTTTCTCGGCCCAGCGAGAATACATTCTCAGGAGCATTTCTGTCCAATCTTGGGCATCGGTTCCCCCGGCCCCCGCATTAATCGTTAAAACCGCTCCTTTTGCGTCGTATGGACCATTTAAAAGCTGTTGCAATTCCCAGCGATCGAGGTCATGCTGTAAATGAGTTAAATTGTCCGTTGCTTCTTCTAGTAAAGCTCGATCGGATTCTAATTCTAATAACTCGATAATTGCCTTAGTATCTTCTAATTGTTCACACCAACCCTGATAGGTTTCTAAAGAAGATTTACATTCATTTAGTTCTTGCAGGGTTTTTTGAGCAGTATCGGGATTATCCCAAAAAGTGGGGACGGCTGCCACCTGTTCTAAGTCTTTAATTTTAGCCCTTAAAGTGGGTAAGTCAAAGATAGTCCTGGGTTTTACCCAGGCGCGATCCTACTATCTCGATACCTTTTTTTAGTTCCGATATTTCCATGTTATCAGTTAAGTAAGTGGTTATAATTAAATAGACGATAGATTTTGCCTTTGATCTCCCCCGTCCCCCTTGATAAACGGGGGGCCGATCCCCCCTTAATCCCCCCTTAATAAGGGGGGCATCTAACAATTTTTAACGGCTAAAATGGTACGATCGATCCGCGCAGGGGAGCAAGACTTTGTAAAGCGTTTTCAGCCTTATCACGACTGCTAAAAGCGCCTATTTGCCAGACGGAACGACCTTTGTAGGAAGAGGGGAAAGCGTCGGGATAGAGAGAACGAACTTTGCTGCGATCGCTCTCGGTTTTGGCTTCAATTACTACTTTAAAACCTTGGCGGCCACTATTGCTCATATTACCACTACTGGGATTAGCAGCCGGTCGATTAAAAGTAATCACATCCGATAAACTTCTCTGATTGCCTAGGTTGCGCGGCGGCGGTGGTGGTACAATTGCATTAGTATTCTGGGAATTGGGAGGAGTTAGGGGGGGTAAATTAGGGGTAACTGGGGACGGTGGGGTTAAATTTGGCTCTGGTACTGGATTAGTGGCCACTGGCTGAGGATTGCTCTCTACTGCTGTTTCTGCAGCGGTAAAGGTATATTCTCGCACTTCGGGATTAGGGGAAGGATTAACCGGTGTTTCTGCTTTGACGGATTCTCTGGGGGGGGAATAACTATTACCCGCGAGTAATTCCGGGGGAGGATTGAAACTGGGACTATCGGCAGTTAGATAGATATGACTGAGATTTTGACCGGCTAGACTGCGTTTAGTAAAGCGCCAGCCATCGATGAGATAAATTTGGATTAAACCGGTCCCTAAACCTTTTGTCCGTCCAATAATTACCTCCGATTGCCTGGGATTGCGGGGAGTTCCCACGAGGACTAATTCCCCGTTGCGTTGTACGATACGCAGCAGGTATTCTAAACCGTAATCTTTGCCCTGAATGCGAAGGGAATAACCGTTACTGTCGGTGGCTCGTTCACAACTGCCGGTAAAATCGAAATCGAGGAGGAGAGGCTGAACAATGGTCGGTTCTCTGCCATTTACCGCCCAACATTGGCGTTTTCTGGGAATTTGTTGCAAAATCAGCAAATCGTATTTACCGTTACCGTAGGGACGGGCAATAGCGATAAAATCCTCTTGATTAACTTCTCGTTGTTCAAAGAGAGTTGCTTGACTGGGTGTCGTCAGGAGACAACCCCCCAGAAGTGAAAACAGTAGGGTAAATTTTAGGGATGATTTTAGATTCATAAATAGGGAGCCTTGTTATGGGGATCGTACTTGCATTTATTTTATCGATTTAGACGCAAGTCAGAGAATTTTGTTTTCCTAGGGGAAATAGTTTTATAATTCAGCCATCGGCCGTCAGCCTTCAGCCATCAGCTAGGAAAGGCAATCAGGCCAATTGAAAGGTCTTGGAGTCTGCTCAATTCTGCTGGATTTTTGCTAGGGATTTATTTTATCTCGGAGAATAAAGCTTCTAAGTCTTGACGACCGCTAACTATTCTTAAAATCTCTACTGTGTCATCAGTAACTCGATAGAAAATAATATATCCATCTAAAGGCAACCCTCTCAAGGACGATCTAATATGACTGTAACTACGTCCTCAATTGGGAAATTGTGCTAATTGTTGACACTTTTGGGAAAATTTTATCAATAGTTTTTCCCCAGCTTCCACGTTTACCGCTAAAAAATAATCAGCAATCTTGTTTAAATCTTGACTGGCTGATGGGGCAATAATATAACGATTCATGATTAGGATTGACGCTCTTTCTGAAATTTTTTTAAAATATTGTTGATAACTGTTTCGACCTCTAATCCTTCCCCATTGTCTAATTCAGCTACAGCAATATCAATTTGATGACCGGTTTCTTCTCGCCATTCTAAATAATCTTCATTGATGTTGGACAGCAAGTGTAAAGCGGTATCTATGAGCTGCTCTACATTATCAAATCTGCCACTTTTTAACTGTTCTTCGATAAATTTTTCTTGATTTGGTTTTAGTTGAATATTCATACTAATTTTTGTTAGTTCAAGGACTAAATTATAAGCATTCCATTTTATTATACTGCAAGGAGCAGACAGAATAGACTAAGATTATCGCTGATCTAGGGGCAGAAATAAGGTAACAATCCACAGTAGGATAGAGATTGCTAAAAATTGACTCTTGAGTAGAGTGGCAACAAGATGGCGAAAGCGGCGATTATTGGATTGGGAAGATCGGGAATAGCAGCGGCAAGATGCTTAAAACGGGATGGTTGGCAGGTGACATTAAGCGATCGCTCTGATTCTCCCAGTTTACAAGCAACCAAAACCAATCTGGAAAGAGAAGGAATTATGGTCAATCTTGGTCAAAATCTCAGTCTAGAGGCTTCAGACTTGCCTAATCTTATCGTGGTTAGCCCCGGCGTGCCTTGGGATGCCCCGATTTTAATTACTGCCAGAGAAAAAGGCATCGAGACGATCGGAGAATTAGAATTAGCTTGGCGTTATCTGCAATCTTCCCCTTGGTTGGGGATTACGGGAACTAACGGTAAAACCACCACCACCGCCCTCTGTGCCGCTATTTTTCAAAAAGCGGGGTTAAATGCCCCTTCCTGCGGTAATATCGGCTATGCTGCCTGTGAATTGGCTTTAAAAGCCGATAAATACGATTGGATTATTGCGGAGATTAGTAGTTATCAGATCGAGTCCAGTCGGGATTTAGCGCCGAAAATCGGCATCTGGACAACTTTTACCCCCGATCACCTCAGTCGTCATCAAACCCTAGAAAATTATTATCAGATTAAAGCCTCTTTACTGCAAAGAAGCGATCGCCAAATCCTCAACGGTGATGATCCCTATCTGCGTCAAATCGGTGTTAGTCAATGGCAACAAGCTTATTGGACTTCTGTGAAAGGCAAAGAGGCGCTTTTGGGCGATCCTAGTCGTGGTGTTTATCTGCAAGATAACTGGATCGTGGCTTTTGGGGAGTTAATTGCCCCGGTTAATCTCCTGAAAATGGTGGGTAGTCACAATCAGCAGAATTTGCTTATGGCTGTGGCCGCCGCTAGATTGGCAGGAATCGAGAAAAAAGCCATTACCGAAGCGATCGCCACTTTCCCCGGGGTTGCCCATCGCTTGGAGTACATTTGTACTCATAAAGGACTAGACTTTATTAATGATAGTAAAGCAACTAACTACGATGCCGCCGCCGTGGGTTTACAATCAGTCCCTAGTCCAGCGATTTTAATCGCGGGAGGAGAAGCGAAAGCAGGGGATGATCGGGCTTGGATCGCTGAAATTAAGGCAAAAGTCGCCACTGTGCTGCTGATTGGTGACGCTGCCGCCGATTTTGCCCGTCGTTTACAGTCAGCAGGTTATCAAGATTATGAATGTGTAGAGACGATGGACAGGGCAGTTCAACGTGCGGCTGAATTAGGACTGGCAAAAGAGGCTAAAGTGGTGTTATTATCCCCAGCTTGCGCTAGTTTTGACCAATACCAAAGTTTTGAACATCGCGGCGATCACTTTCGGCAATTGTCCTTACAGTTGTAGGGAGATGGGGGAATGGGGAAGTGGGGAAACTCAACTAAAACCCTAAAACCCCGTTGCGGACGGCTAAGACGTAATTTTTGTTGCCAAAGATACTATTTTTTGGCTAAGTTGGGTAAGATCAGGAGGAGTTAACCAAAAAAATTAAGAGAAAAAAACGTGCTGGGATCGTCCTTCCGTCGTGATCATCTTTTTAACAAGCCCCTAATTGTCTGTCTTTTGTCCTGTGTGGGTGTCTTGCTACCAATCCCAGTTTTAGCGACACCGGTGGCAGTGTTAAAAAGTCAGGAAAATGCCAATCAATGGACAGATATAACCAATCGTTTGCAAAATGTCGGGGTTAATTACTGTATTCTCCAGAGTAATCAGTGGCAAAGCGACGCGGATTTAAATAAAATTAAGGTTTTAATCATCCCCAACGTTGAGACTATTTCCGGTTTACAAGCTGATGTCTTGAGTCGTTGGCTGAATCGCGGTGGTAAAATTATTGTCACCGGTCCGGCGGGAAATCTTTCGGAACCTGCTGTGCGGAATCAACTGCGATCGCTATTCGGGGCTTACTGGGCCTATCCCCACCCTCAAGCTTACACCCTGCGGCCGACTAATTTAGGTGAACTGAAAAACCAAAAACCTTTAGCCAGCAGTCTCCTCGGTGGTGTGGTTATCCCCACGGGAATTAATAGCCAAACCGTTGCCGTCTGGGGGGCACGCAATAATCCCCCTGCCGTTGTCCTCAATAATAACTCGATCTTTCTCGGTTGGCGCTGGGGCAGCGATGCCGTGGCTAATCTCGCCCTCGATAGCGCTTGGCTAGAAACCGCTCTGCAACGCTACGGCATTAATCGCAGTTCTTCTCCTAGCACAATTGCGCCCTATTGTCAAGGGCAATCAACAATAGTTAATAATATTAATAATACCCCAACAGCGACTGCACCCCGTCGCCCTCTACCCCAGATTGCAGAAAATCCCCCCAGTGAAACAGCGAGATTAAGTCCGAATACCGAGGCAATTCCCCCCAGAGCGAGCCTAACTTCTCAACAAATTAGCCAGATGACGGCAGAATTGCAGGGATTAATCGGGCGTTATGGGGCGACTCTCTTAGCTTTAGAAGCCAGTAATAATAACACTTTAACTACCGATAAATCCCTAGCGCAAGCATTTCATAATCGGGCAAAAAATTCCCCCACCTCGGATGGGGCGAGACGATTCCGTTTAGCCCTAGAAAATGCCCAAGGAACCTTAAATAATTTTCAGAATTTAATCGCTCAGGGGGACTATACCCAAGCGCGGGAATATTGGTTACAAGCGCGGCGAAATCTTTGGGATAATTATCCCACTAATCGACAATTTGCCCAACCAGAAATACGAGCAATGTGGTTAGATCGAGGCACGATCGTACAAGCTAAAAACGAGGAGGATTTAGCTAAAGTATTCGATCGCATGGCGGCAGCGGGTATTAATGTGGTCTTTTTCGAGACAGTTAATGCTAGTTATACTATTTATCCCAGTCAAGTTGCCCCCGAACAAAACCCTTTAACTAGAGGTTGGGATCCCCTCAAAGTTGCCGTTAAATTAGCCCATGAACGCAATATGGAAATCCACGCCTGGGTGTGGGTTTTTGCGGCGGCTAATCAAGCTCATAATAAAGTATTAGAGCAACCATTAAATTATCTCGGTCCAGTTTTATCGCGTAATTCCGATTGGGGTGCAACTAATAAAAGTGGTGGTTCTTTTGATTACAGTCAAGGCACGAAAAAGGCCTTTTTTGATCCTGCTAATCCCGAAGTACAGAACTATCTTTTATCTCTTTACGAGGAAATTGTCAAGAATTACGATGTGGATGGCTTGCAGTTAGATTATATTCGTTATCCTTTCCAGAGTCAAGATTCTAATCAAACCTATGGTTATGGTAAATCCAGCCGTTGGTTATTTAAACAAATGACAGGAGTTGATCCCATTACTTTAAATCCCCGGGGTGCTTTATGGGAACAATGGACTAGCTTTAAAATCCGTCAGGTTGATACTTTTGTCTCCCAGGTTTCTACTCGTTTAAAACAGATTCGTCCCCAATTAAAAATGTCGGCGGCGGTGTTTCCCCTAGAACAAAAAGAACGGTTATATCGTATTCAGCAAAACTGGGAAGAATGGGGACAAAATCAATGGATAGATATAATATTTTTAATGACTTATGCTCTCGATACAGGGACTTTAGAAGATAAAACCCAGTCTTTATTTGATCGCCAAATTGCAGGAAATGCTCTGATTATACCCGGTATCCGTCTGTTAAAAGTACCCGATCAAGTCACCATCGATCAACTACAATTTATTCGCAATCTTCCCACTTCGGGATTCGCTCTTTTTGCCACAGAAAATCTCAATCCCAACCTGCAAACAATTCTTAATCGCATTCAGGGATCGATAATTACGAAAAAAGCTGAACCTTTACCCCACCGTCAACCCTTTAAAACGGCAGCAGCGCGGTTTAATTCTCTGCGTCAAGAGTGGAGTTTTTTAATAGTTAATAATTTATGGGCAATGGAGGAGCGAACCTTAAAAACTTGGGGGCAAGAAGTGGACGAAATGGCTAATCTATTAGAGCAATTAGCTAATAATCCCAGCCCTCGCAATTTGACTTTAACTCAAAATGCTCTAAAGCGATTTAGCTATCAATTTAAATCTGTGATGTCCAGACAAAAAGATTTATCTGCCTATCAAATACAAGTCTGGGAAAATCGCCTCGCAACCCTACAAAGTCTCCTAAGTTATGGTCAAAGGGTTGAGTTTTAAGTAGTCGTGCAGAATTAATTTCCCAGTAGAGATAGGCACTCTGGCAAGAGACAGCCATCAGTTGTTTTATCCCTACTCCCCTGCTCCCTAATCTGTTTCCCAACCCCCAAAACCCGATGAAAATAAAAGACAGCCAGAAGCCTTTGTTCAGCTTCTGACTGGCGGAATTTTAACGACGACGGGTTCTTTGTCGTCTTCGGGCTACTGCTTTACGCTTTCTCTTTTCTTGAGGGGTTTCAAAAAATTGATGCTTTTTGATATCCGCATAAATTCCCGCTTTCGCTACCTGTCGCTTAAAACGACGTAGGGCTGATTCGATCGCCTCGTTCTGACCAACTACCACTTGGGTCATTAACCTAATTCACCTCCTGTAACTGCTCTCTGCCTAAAAAATGCCAACTTCTCATTATAGCACAATCTAGCGTAAAAAGCGATCAAGGCCGCCTTTAATTAGGGCGAAGGCATCTTAAGAGATATCCTGCAAAAGTCTTATTCAGCCACCTGATGATAGCCTAAAGCAAGTTCATAATTGTCAATGCCAGCAAATGGCTCTCTTATTCTTTGTGTGATCAGTTTAACTTATATAGGAGAGAGCGATCTTTGTGTCCTTTGTGTCTTTGTGGTTTGTTCGACTCGCTCGCCAGGATAACTGCATCTTAGAATACATTTTACCCACCAAACCGAAGAGAGCCAGCAAATTTTTGGCTCCGCAAGAAGTTGAGATTTTATAGCTCTCAAAAGGGAGTGGGAATGATCAGATCAAGTTTATTTTCGGTCTGAGGATGACGAAAAGATAATTGTTTAGCGTGTAGGTACAAACGGTCGGACTGCTTACCATTATACAAGCGATCGCCTAAAATTCCTATCCCTAATCCCGCTTGACTATGAACACGAATTTGATGGGTTCTTCCCGTGTAGGGAATAAATTCGAGGCGAGAATAATTGCCTTCTTTACCGATAACTTTAAAATAGGTTTGACTAGGTTTTCCCCTTTGCCAGTCCACAGTTTGATAGGGTCGATTTTGCGGATTTCCCCAGAGAGGTAGGTCAATTATACCCGATTCTTGCTCAACAATTTCTGACAATATAGCTTCGTAGATTTTCTCCACTTCTCGCCGTTGAAATTGTTGGGATAAACAACGATAAATATCTAAACTTTTAGCTAGTAATAATAATCCCGAAGTTTCCCGGTCTAAACGATGAACTGGAATGACATTTTTTCCCTGACGACGAAACCGATTAACCACAGCATCTTGACTATCTTGATAACGTCCTGCTACCGATAATAATCCTGGGGGTTTATTAATAGCAATTATTCCCTCGTCTTCGTAGATAATTTCTAGAGATGAACGTAAACCAGAGAGTAAAAAACCCATGAGAGGTTGACATCTTTCTTGACAAGCACCATAAAATTCTCCCTGTTTTCTATCTCGATTCGATTCTCCCCACCAAAATTCGGCCATGGCGACAGGTTTTAATCCTTTCATAGCGGCATAATTTAATAATTTTGGGGCGCAACATTCCCCTGTTCCTGTCGGTAACAAATTACTGCCCATCAATTTAGCTAAGGAGAGAGATTGTCCAGAAAAATTATTTAAACAGTAGGATTGATACAGCAATTCCTGTAACTGTTTGGAGAGGTTTCTACGCTGTTGCTTAAGTTCAATAATTCTCTGATTGGCTAAGTTTATTTTCTCAATTAGTGGTTCTAAAACTTGTTTTTGTTCCTGTTTTAATTGCTTTCTTGCTCTTTTTTCCTGACGACTGATATTATTTAATTTTTCTAATTCTTCTGGGTTTAAATCTCCTAAATTTCTTAACCTATCTCGTTCCTGTTTATGGTTTTGATGTTGTTGCTGTAAAGCTTGTATTTTACGCTCAAAATTTGCTTGATTGAGTCGATATAAATTATGTTCGGGAATTGATTGTAGGGTAATAATTTCCTGTTTAATTGTTTCTAAAAGTTGCAAAACTCGCTTTTCTTCCAGCACAATTTTTTCTCTCCCCACTAGAGATGGAACCCAGCCAGCAGCTTCTCCCTGTCCAGAAAAAGCTTTTAAAATTTCTATTTCGCCAGCGGCATTTTCTCCTAACAAAATGCCATACATTTTGCCTTCAGGATTGGTGATAGTTGTCATCAAATCTCGGGCAATTTTTTCAGCCAAAAGAGTGCGGGGCAAGCGCAATAACTCGCCCGTTTCAGGACAAATTCCTTGATAATAATAAGTAACTTCCTTCACTCTTTAAGAACAGGAAAAGGGGCCAGAGATACCCCTAAGAAAAACAGTTGGCAAAGAAATCGATAGTTTCCTGTAAAGCGACAATAAAGCGATCGATTTCTTCGCGGGTATTATAAAAATATAGACTTGCCCGCGCGCTGCCGGAAGCATCAAAAAGGCGGTGTAGAGGTTGGGTACAGTGATGACCGGAACGAATAGCGATTCCTTCGTGGTCTAATAAAGTAGCTAAATCACTAGCATGAATCCCTTCCACATTAAAGGCGGCTAAACTAGCCCGACCCTGGCCCGTTAAACTAGGTGGCGGCCCGTAAATTCTTAAACCCTCAATTTCTCCTAATTTTTTGAACAAATAGGCGGTTAACTCTTCTTCGTAGGCATGAATATTATCCATCCCTAAACCCATTAAATATTCTACCGCAGCACCGAGGGCAATCGCTTCGCCAATAGCGGGGGTTCCCGCTTCAAATTTGTGGGGCAGTTCGGCACAGGTAAAATGGTCTAAATAGACTTCCGCAATCATTTCGCCACCACCAAAAAAGGGCGGCATTGCCTCTAAAATCGCCTCTTTGCCGTACAAAAATCCAATACCGGTGGGGGCGCACATTTTATGACCACTAGCCACCAACCAATCACAATCTATGGCCTGCACATCAATGGCTAAATGGGGGACACTTTGACAGGCATCAATTAATACTTTTGCCCCGACTTGATGGGCAAGGCTGACTATTTCGGCAACGGGATTAATACAGCCTAATGTATTAGAAACATGGAGGACAGCCACTAATTTAGTTTTCTCAGATAACAAGGATTTATATTGTTCTAAATCAAAGCTTTCGTCGCTGGTTAATGGCACATATTTAATCACCGCCCCCGTCTTTTGGCAGACAATTTGCCAGGGGATTAAATTACTGTGGTGTTCCATCACCGAGAGAATAATTTCATCCCCTGCTTTCAGGGTATTTAATGCCCAACTGTAGGCGACTAAATTAATCGCTTCCGTGGCGTTGCGAGTATAGACAATTTCCTGACGAGAAGCGGCATTAATAAACCTAGCCACCTTATCTCTGGCCCCTTCGTAGGCTTCCGTTGCCCGGACACTTAAAGTATGCGCCCCCCGATGCACATTAGCGTTATCTTTTTCGTAATAGTTTCGCAGGGTTTCTAATACTTGAATGGGTTTTTGGGAAGTGGCGGCACTATCGAGATAGATAAGAGGTTTATCGTGTACGGTTTGATGGAGGATAGGGAAATCGGCGCGGACTTTTTGGGCGAGGGTTTTTTCTTGGATAATTGTCATTTTAGTCAGGAGTCAGAGGGGTACTTTGGGCAGGTTGACACCCACCCCGGCAGAGTTATTCCACACTGCGACAGGCGACACATTGCCCCAATCTTTGGCGGAGGGATTCTAGAGGAATTTTAGCTAAAATCTCGGCCGAGAAAGCATCAATTAACAAACTGCGGGCAGTGTCGGCACTTAAGCCCCGGCTTTGCAGATAGAATAAATCATCGGCTTCCAGTTGGCTAACGGTTGCCCCGTGGGAACATTTGACGTTATCGGCGGTAATTTGTAATTCCGGTTTGGTGTTGACTCGTGCCTTGTTAGAAATTAACAAATTCCGATTTAACTGGGAGGCGTTGGTTAATTGGGCGGGTTTGGGAACAAACACTTTACCATTAAAGATGGCGTGAGCGCTACCATCAACGATACATTTATGCAGTTGGTTGGCGATGCCGTGGGGATGGTTGAGATAGATGGCGCTGTGGGTATCGGCGGTTTGTTGTCCGGTAATCATGGCTAATCCGTGCAGATTTGTCTCAGTTTGTTCCCCTTTTTGCAGGATATCGAGGTTATGACGGCAGAGTTTAGCTCCTAGATTTATCTCGTTGAGAGTGTAACGGCTATCGCGCTCTTGTTCAATTATCGTGCGTCCGATGTGAAAACCATCTCCCGATTCCCGTTGTACTCTGGTATGGATGACCTCGGCGTTGGCCTCGAGGTAAATTTCCGTGACAGCGTTGGTAAAATAAGAGTAATTTACAGGTAAATCGGAGCAATGTTCGGCTAAAGCTCCGTAATTCTCGATAATATTGACACTGGCTCCCGTTTCCGCCACGATGAGGCTATGGGGCTGATAAAAGCGGGGAATTTCCTCCACAACGGTGATAAATAGGAGATGTATCGGGGTTGTGACAACGGTGTTAGCGGTGACGTGAATTACTGCCCCATCGCTTAGTCCAGCTTGGTTGAGTGCGGTAAAAAATTCGGGGTTTTTTTCTTTCCCTAGATAGTTGACAAGAACATCTTTTTGTGCATTGGCGAGATTGCTGACGCTGACACCGGGGGGTAAAGCGGAGATATCGGACAATTCAGGCTGATAAATGCCGTTAACGAAGACTATACAGATGTTTTTGGCTTCGGGCAGTAAAAAAACAGCCAGAGCATTTTTATCGATTGTAACGGTTTGGGGAGCGCGAAAATCGATCGCCCAGAGTTGACTTAAATCGGTGAATTGCCATTCTTCGTCTTTTCTGCCAGGGATGGCTAATTCTTGAGCTTTACTGGCTCCCGATTCTCTTAATTCGAGAATTTTACCGTTATCGATAGTGGGAACCGTTTCTCGCGACAATTTTAACAATAATTCTCCTGATTGTTCAGGTTTCGTGATTATGGCTGTCATTGGTAGGAGGGGTTGGAGGGTTGGGGGTTGGGGTGTAGGGTGTGGGGTGTGGGGTGTGGGGTGTGGGGTGTGGGGAGAATAAATAAAAGCAATCTCCTGATAACTGATAACTGATAACTGATAGCTAGATTATTTAACGGCTAATAATTGTTCGTCGAGGAAATCGTAGCCGGTTCTTTCTAATTCGAGGGCTAATTCTTTACCGCCACTGGTGACAATGCGCCCATCGTACATAACATGAATAACATCGGGTTCAATGTAGTTGAGCAGACGCTGATAGTGAGTGATAAGTAAAAAAGCGTTATCGGGAGTAGCTAATTGATTGACTCCCTGGGCAACAATCCGCAAAGCATCGATGTCTAAACCGGAGTCAATTTCATCGAGAATTCCTAAAGTAGGTTCTAATAAGGCCATTTGGAGGATTTCATTACGTTTTTTCTCACCACCGGAGAAACCTTCGTTTAAACTTCTGCCAAGAAAGCTAGGATTCATCTGGACAACTTCTAGTTTTTTCTCGACTAATTCCTCAAAGTCAAAACTATCTAATTCTTCCGAACCTAAATATTTTTGTCGGGCATTATAGGCAACGCGAAGAAAATCAAGGTTACTAACGCCGGGGATTTCTAGGGGATATTGGAATGCGAGAAAGATACCCATAAGCGCTCGTTCATCGGGTTCTTTGTCTAAAAGGTTTTCACCTTTATAAATTATTTCTCCCCCAGTTACTTCATAATCGGGATGTCCGGCAATTACTTTGGAAAAGGTGCTTTTTCCTGAGCCATTGCGCCCCATAATTGCGTGGGTTTCCCCTGCTTTAATTTCGAGGTTAACTCCTTTAAGAATCTGATTTCCATCAATACTAGCGGTTAGATTTTTTACCGATAAAATTACTTCACTCATGTTTTTTTGTTGGCAACTGCAAATATTTCTAGAAACTAATTATATTTCAGCGAACACTGATAACTGATAACTGATAACTGATAACTGATAACTGTTATCCGACGGTTCCTTCGAGCTTGAGACTGAGGAGTTTATCAGCTTCGGCGGCGAATTCCATCGGTAATTTACTGAGGACATCCTTACAGAAACCACTGACTAACATAGAGACAGCATCTTCTTCGGAAATACCCCGTTGTGCGAAGTAGAATAATTGGTCTTCACCGATTTTAGAAGTAGAAGCTTCGTGTTCTACTTTAGCACTGTTGTTATCCACCTGAATATAGGGAAAAGTGTTAGCTTCGGCATTATCTCCAATCAGCATAGAATCACACTGGGAGTAATTTCTTGCTCCCTTGGCTTTCGGCCCCATTTTCACTAACCCGCGATAGCTATTTTGGGAGTTACCCGCAGAAATCCCCTTAGAAATAATCGTACTTTTGGTGTTGCGGCCAATGTGAATCATTTTCGTACCTGTATCGGCCTGTTGTTTGTTATTAGTTAGGGCAATTGAGTAGAATTCCCCGACGGAATTATCGCCGACTAAGACACAACTGGGATACTTCCAAGTAATTGCCGAACCAGTTTCCACCTGCGTCCAAGAAATCTTAGAATTAACTCCTTTACACAGACCCCGTTTAGTGACGAAATTGTAAATACCTCCCTTCCCATTGGCATCGCCAGCGTACCAATTTTGTACGGTCGAATATTTAATATCCGCATTATCGAGGGCGACTAATTCCACGACGGCGGCATGAAGTTGATTACTATCGTACATCGGAGCGGTGCAACCCTCTAAATAACTTACCGATGCCCCTTCTTCAGCGACAATTAAAGTTCTTTCAAATTGTCCTGTCTCACCGTTATTAATCCGAAAATAGGTGGACAATTCCATCGGACAGACGACACCTTTGGGGATAAAAACAAAGGAACCATCGCTAAAAACGGCAGAATTAAGAGCGGCAAAATAATTATCACCCACGGGAACCACACTGCCGAGATATTTCTGCACTAAGTCGGGATGTTCCTGTAAAGCTTCCGAGATAGAACAGAAAATAACCCCTTGTTCTGCTAGTTTTTCTTTAAAAGTTGTGGCGATAGAAACGCTATCAAAGATAGCATCGACGGCGACGTTAGAAAGGCGTTTTTGTTCCGAAAGAGGAATGCCTAATTTTTCAAAGGTTTCGATTAAAGTGGGGTCAACTTCTTCAAGACTGTTGAGTTTTGCTTTTTTCTGTTTGGGTGCAGAGTAGTAGATAATATTTTGATAATCAATGGCAGGATAGGAAACGTGCGGCCAACTGGGTTCGGTCATCTTTTGCCATTGATGGTAGGCCCGGAGACGAAAATCGAGCATGAATTCCGGTTCCTTCTTTTTCGCCGAAATTAGGCGAATAATCTCCTCATTCAAACCGCGAGGGATGGTTTCCGATTCGATATCGGTGATGAAACCGTACTTGTAGGGTTGGTTAACGAGGTTTTTAACGGTGGTTGCACTCATGGGGGTTAGTGTTCTCTCTACGCGGTAGGCAGGGGAGGCAGTTAAACAACTTTCCTGTTGTTTAAATTGATTATATAATAGATTAACAACAAAGCTGTTGTCAAAGTCACGGAAAATTTGAGAGGATGCTGATAAACCTCTGTTATTCAAGTTACTCTGTAGGGGTAATTGGCCGCTCCTTGACCCTCAGCAATTGTACGCTAAAGCCTCTGTTTTTGGTATCATGACCACGACTCAACCCGCCTCGACGAAAGACGATATTCTACAATATTTGCTCAAAAACGGTCAATCTACCGCCCAAGACTTGGCCGAGGAGTTAAGCATTAGTCCGCAAGCGACGCGCCGCCATCTTAAGGATTTGGAGGGGGAAGGACTGATCGAATATTTTGCGGTACAAAATAAGATAGGACGGCCCCAGCACATTTATCGTCTCAGTCGTCAAGGTCGTGGCCGTTTTCCCCATAATTACGATAATTTCGCTGTTTCTTTCCTCAATACTCTCGTGGAGACGGTGGGAGAGCAACAGGTGGGGGAAATTCTCAAAAAACAGTGGCAACGCAAAGCGGCAGAATATCAATTGCGCCTCGGCAAGGGTTCTTTAGGGGAAAGAATGAGAAAATTGCTGGAAATTCGCCAAGAGGAGGGTTATATGGCAGAATTAGTGGCACTGGAAGCAGAAAATAGTTATATCCTGGCCGAGCATCATTGCGCTATTGCTGAGGTCGCCGGTTCCTATCCCAGTATCTGTGGCCATGAATTAGAAATGTTTGCCATGCTGCTTCCCGATTGTACGATCGAACGGACTCACTGGATCAATCAAGGTGAGCAACGATGTGGTTATCTAATTAAGTGCAAGAGATGACAGAAAAAGATTAGAGATTTTCATCGGGATTTATGCCCAATTCCCGCAGTTTAGCCGCTAATTTTGCGGATTTCTGCCTTTCCTGTTCAACTTGGTTTTCTGCCTGTTGTGCCGCTTCTGCGGGAGTGGGTACTAATTCCCCTTCGGGGGTAAAATAGCGCAATTTATTGGCAGATAAACCCAAATATAAGCCTAATTGTTGACTCCAGAGCCGTCCCTGAGCATTGGGGGTAATCGGTTGATATTGACCGCTAATTAGAGTAAATCCTTCAAATTCTCGGCTTTCTGGGTCAAACCAAAAATAATCGGGAGTGCGAAATATATCCTGATAAATTTGTTTTTTCTCCTCTCGGTCAACTTTGGCGGTACTATCGGAGAGAATTTCGATAATTAAATTGGGATATTTGCCCTCTTCTCGCCAAATTACCCAACTTCTGCGGTTGGGATTGGGATTTGTCCCCAAAACCACGAAAAAATCGGGACCACGGCAGAATTCTGACTTTTTCTGGTTGGGACTGTAATAAATGGTTAAATTGCCGGCGGCAAAATAATCTTCTCGCTCGCGCCACCACCATTCTAAACACTGAATTAATAAAATAATTTGTTGTAGATGTAGGTTACTTTCCAAGG
>NZ_JAPZSS010000118.1:0-3350 GCF_027532015.1 Microcystis sp. LE19-131.1A
CCTAAATATTTACATCAATCCATCAGAGAAATAAAAGCCTGTGGTAGCCTAGATGTGCAAGTAAAACGCAATCCTAATCACGAGGCTAGACTAGCTAAACTAACAGTTAGATTTGCCAGTTTTGAAATACAAGTACCTAAGCATCACTCGAAAGCGAACCCTCGTCAACCGGTCAAATTACAGGTAATTTTAGCTGAAGAAGAAAATCCGCGTCCTGGAGTTAATCCTATCAGTTGGCTCCTCTTAACTAGCCTAGACATTAGTAGCTTTGAATCGGCGATAACCTGTGTGCGCTGGTATAGTTATCGCTGGTTAATAGAACGCTATCATTTTGTTTTAAAAAGTGGTTGTGGATTAGAAAAACTGCAATTAGAAACGGGTCGTAGAATTGAGATGGCCTTAGCTACCTATTCAATTGTAGCTTGGAGATTACTTTGGTTAACCTATCAAGCACGCTTACACGGAGAGGAGAGTTGTGAAAGTTTTTTGGAAGAACATGAATGGCAATCTTTGTGTGCCACTATTCATAAAAAGAGTCCGCCACCTGAAAAGCCGCCCTCCTTTCGAGAAGCGGTCAGAATGATTGCTTCTCTTGGGGGGTTTTTAGGTAGAAAAGGTGACGGTGAACCAGGTGTTAAAACTATTTGGTTGGGACTGCGAAGGTTACATGATATCAGCCAGACTTGGAAACTATCTCATCAAATTAGTCCCCCCATAGAACCTCCTTGAGCCATCTTGCACACTTTTCTCTTTTTGTCAAATTTTATGTTAAGAAAGATGTAACGAATGAATAGCTTAATAAGGAGGAATCTGATAATTTTTAACACCTACCCACTTAGCTATCTAGGGACTATTCCTGATAAGATCTAATTTTATACTCCCATCTCCCATGTCGTTAATTCAATGGTATCCCGGTCATATTGCCAAAGCGGAAAGAAAACTAAAGGAACATCTTAAACTCGTGGATGTGGTCCTAGAAGTGCGCGATGCTCGCATTCCCTTAGCCTCCCATCATCCCCAGGTGGACGATTGGATTGGCAATAAACCGCGCTTATTAATCTTAAATCGTCTCGATATGATTCCCGAATCTGCCCAGCAACAATGGGTAACATGGTTTAAAAGTCAAGGAGAAACCGTCTATTTTACTAACGCTAAACAGGGAGAAAGAGTTAAAGCAATTATCAAAGCGGCGGAAAAAATTGGCGATGAAATTAACCAAAAACGTCAACTAAGAGGAATGTTACCGCGTCCAGTGCGGGCCGTGGTGATTGGGTTTCCCAATGTGGGCAAATCTGCCCTGATTAACCGTTTATTAGGGCGAAAAGTCGTTGCCAGCGCCCGCAGGGCCGGAGTAACGCGACAATTACAATGGGTACGAATTTCCGACACCTTAGAATTATTAGACGCGCCGGGGGTGATTCCTTCCCGTTTAGAAAATCAAAAGGATGCGGTGAAATTAGCTATCTGTGAGGATATTGGGGATGCTGGTTATGATAACCAAAGGATAGCGGCGGCTTTTGTCGATTTATTAATAGAATTACAGTATGAAGAACTTTTACAATCTCGTTATGGGTTGAATACTCTAGACATAACCGGGGAGGATTTTATCGAAAAATTGGCCAATCTCAAATATCAAGAAGATAAAGAAAGGGCAGCTATGCAGTTACTCAATGATTTTCGTAAGGGAATAATCGGGGCTATCCCCTTAGAATTGCCTCCTTCCTCTTGAAATCGCCTGTTTTTAACTCAATAGTTAATTAACCAATTTGTCAAAATTACCGCCTGTTACTCCACTGAGCTGCCGATAAGATTAAAGAAATCGGTAAAGTTGCGAGGATCGATCGAACTCTGAAGGAAGATAGGGGATAAACGACAGAGATAACAAAGACTATGGGCAAACCGACTGGCTTTATCGAATTCCTGCGTGAACTTCCTTCCGAACTTACCCCCCTCGATCGCCTTCATAATTGGGATGAGTTTCATCTTCCCATGCCAGAAGATAAACTCCGCAATCAGGCCGCCCGTTGTATGGATTGTGGTACACCATTTTGTCACACGGGAACCCTAATTAGTGGCATGGCCAGTGGTTGCCCGATTAATAACCTGATTCCCGAATGGAATGATTTAATCTATCGAGGATTGTGGCGAGAAGCCCTCGATCGCCTCCATAAAACCAATAATTTCCCCGAATTTACCGGTAGAGTCTGCCCCGCTCCCTGTGAGGGTTCCTGTGTTCTCGGTATTCATAATCCCCCCGTTACGATCAAAAATATTGAATGTTCGATTATCGACAAAGGTTGGGAATCCGGGTGGATTACTGCCAATCCCCCCGCCATCCGTACCGGCAAAAAAGTGGCTGTGATTGGTTCCGGACCTGCTGGATTAGCGGCCGCCGACCAGTTAAATAAAGCTGGTCACTGGGTGACGGTTTACGAACGGGCCGACCGACCCGGAGGCCTGTTGATGTACGGTATCCCTAACATGAAGTTAGATAAGGAAGAAGTGGTTCTGCGTCGTCTCCAGATGCTGGAACAGGAAGGGGTAAAAATGGTCTGTAACACGGAAGTGGGCAAGGATATCAGCAGCCAAGACCTATTAAACGAATATGATGCCGTGGTTATCTGTACCGGAGCCACCAAACCCCGGGATTTGAACATCGAAGGTCGCCAATTAAAGGGCATTCACTTCGCCATGGAATTTCTCACAGCTAATACAAAAGCACTACTAGACGGACAGCTGGGGGAGGATTTTATCTCGGCTGCGGGTAAAGACGTGGTAATTATCGGCGGTGGCGACACGGGAACCGACTGTGTGGGGACTTCCCTGCGTCATAACTGCCGTAGCGTCACCCAATTAGAGATTATGCCGCAACCGCCCCGCGAACGGGCCGCCGATAATCCCTGGCCCGAATGGCCAAAAATCTACCGTCTGGACTATGGACAAGAGGAAGCAGCCGCGCGTTTTGGTGATGACCCCCGGGTTTATACCACCACAGCGACTAAATTCGAGGGGGATAGCGAGGGTAACGTCACAGGGATTCACACGGTACAGGTGGAATGGCAACGCAACGAAAAAGGGCAGTTTATCCCCCAACCGGTGGCAGGAACAGAAAAAGTCATCCCGACGCAATTGGTTCTATTGGCCATGGGATTTTTGGGACCAGAACAGCCTTTACTCGATGATTTAGGCTTAGAAAAGGATGCCCGCAGCAATATCAAGGCCGAACACGGTCAATTTGCCACTAGCTTACCGAAAGTCTTTGCAGCGGGGGATTGTCGTCGTGGTCAAAGTTTGGTGGTTTGGGCGATTAATGAAGGTCGCGGGGCCGCCAGGGAATGCGATCGCTTTTT
>NZ_JAPZSS010000078.1:0-22054 GCF_027532015.1 Microcystis sp. LE19-131.1A
TTGTTCGGGTGTGGGGTAAAATCGAAACGAATAGGCTTTTTCCATACCTCACATTTTAGCATATATTTCGTAAACGATGCTCATATTTAACAGTAAAGCCGTCGTAGAACGACGGGGTTTCAGACCCAAAATTTTCGATGACTAACCAAGCAATTCCTAAACTTAAGCGCAATCCCGTAAAAATGTAAGGCAAACTAGCGGGGAGGATAATTTTAAAAATCTGGCGATATTTGGGCATTTCTAGGACTCTGGCCACATCGATATAGTCTTTGGGTACACTACCGACTCCTAGGGCTGTATTAATCATGGTTGACCAGAGGGAGGTGATGAAAATCACAAAAATGGCCGAGGGTTCCGCGACTCCAAACATGGCCAGAGAGATGGGTAGCCAAGCTAGGGGGGAAACGGGGCGTAGAATTTGAATGATCGGATTGAGGATGAGCATAGCTGGCCGGGATAGCCCGATGAGAAACCCGACCGGAATAGCCACTAATGCTCCCAAGAGAAAACCAATTAAGACGCGTCGCAAACTGGCCAGCAATAGCCAACCGATGCCGAGATTGCCCGGACCGCGACGATAGAAGGGATGGAGAATATAATCGAGATTGCTAGTCAAGGCCTGCCAAGGATTGGGCATCAATTCACTTCGGAAAGTCGCAATCATCCACCAGAGGGTAATCAGACCGATAAAACCCATCGCCGGATACAGTACCACATCCTTAAACAGCCAAGCTTTCGCTTGCCTGCCTGTGGCACGCCCAGCGACTAAAATAGCCGCAATATTCATGTTATTTACCCTTATATAAGGATCGAGGTACAGATAATGAGCAGTACCAACCAAGAATCCTGAAAGAGCCAGAATATTTGCAGGAATATCTCCTATTCTGTTTCTCTTCAGTCTTCCCCCAATGCCGACGAAGTTAGCTGACGGGCTAGGACTGAGAGATGTCCTTTTCATTGACTGAAATTCGCCCCAAATTCGGTTCCTCCGCTTCAACAGACCACGGTTGAATTAGGCTGACTTACTCTATTTGCCCAGAATGATAACACATTCGATCGAGTTGTGGGAAAATCCCGGTCGCCCCTGATACTAAATCATTTTTTAACAGTATGATTAACTCCCAATCCAACTTTAAAAACCCACTCCCCACTTCCCCAATTCATAATTCATAATTCATAACAGGAGTCCGCCGCGATCGCATTCACCAAATCTTAGCCATTACTAATACAAACCCCGGCAATTCTGGATCACCACTAATGGTTTCAGGAGCATTTAAAATCTCCGGTTCTCGATGGGGACGATAAATATAGACTTGGCGATTTTGGCGATCGATTAACCAACCCAATAAAGTACCATTGGCAATATATTCCTCCATCTTTTTCTGCAAACTGGATACTGTATCACTAGCAGAACGTAATTCAATGACAAAATCGGGACAGATGGGGGCAAAAGAGGCTTTTTGTTTTTCTGTTAAAGCATTCCAGCGTTCTAATTTAATCCAAGCAGCATCGGGTGAACGAGTCGCACCATTGGGCAGCGTAAAACCCGCACTGGAATCAAACCCAAGCCCCGTTCCATCTAGTTCTGACCAGTTCCAAAGTTGAGCGGCGATATTAAAATTGCGATTACCCGTATCTGAAAAAGCAGGAGGCATAACGATCACTTCTCCACTAGCGCTGCGTTCAATGCGTAAATCTCGATTGGCTAAACAAAATTCATAAAATTGCTCCTCCGTCATCGGCATAATCCAAGGAAGATCAATCATCAAAGGAGCCGAGGTCGCTTGTACAAGTAGTGTCGTCATATTTTCGCCCTACTCAAGAATTACATGAGTTAACAACTGAATGCCCTTCAATCTTAACTTAGCTCTTGTCATCGGCATTATTGACTACTAAAAGATAGAAGGCGATCGCTCTTAACGTTCCTAAAGAAGCCTGACGGAGAGTAATGTAAATATTTATAAAAATGTAGCTTAGAATACAGTTCTGGGGGGGATGTGTATTGTTTTATTGTCTGCCGTTTAGGAATACATTTTGGACGAAAAAATGAACTTTTTAACTTTTAGACAACTTCTTTCTGCAACTGCTCTTGCCACTACAGCGGGTATCTTTGCCAGCATGACAGATGTCAAAGCCGCTACTATCAGCATACAGCCTCTTACTCCTGTCCCAAGCGGTCCAGTCATACCTTTAGGGAACCAAGTAAAGCCTATTAAAAGTACAGACCCATTCATTTTACCGCCAAATACCCCTACAGATTTGACAAGAGATCCGAGTTTTCACTGGACAGACCTAATAATTTCTGATATCCCACAAGACTTTATAGTACAGTGGAATTTGCCCGGCTTTAACGGAAGAGTAACAGTAAATGGGAGCAGTTCAAATGCAGACTCAGGTAGTTTGAGTGGAACAGCTGGACAAACTGTTACACTTGTAGGAAATTTTCCTAATCCAACAACAGCAACAAATTTTCTAAGCGCTGGTGTTACAGTGACTCCCAGCGGTAAGCCTATTCCCGAACCTTCCTCAATCCTAAGCATACTAGGCCTCGGCACACTCGGCGCAGCCTCAACCCTCAAGCGCCAATTGAAATCATCCAAATCCTCAGAAAAAGAAACCACAAAAGTCTCCTAATACCATCAATAAAATCCCACAATTACCCTTCATTAATTGGAGGGGTTTTTATCAGTTGACTGTTGATTGTTCACTGTTCCGTGAGCGAGATTTGTCCATAATTCAGCCGATAAACTACTATTAATGCTTGGGCATAGTTTTTCCTAGCTTAGGGGGACTGAAAGTTTAATTTTACCTCTGTTATTCAAATAGAATTATGAAACCCTCTTGCTGAAAATGATTGTCGTGAGTTAACACTTGACTGATTTTTAAGCGCTGCATGACCGTCATTGAAATACAATCTGTCAGGCTATATTCTTTGTCTGGACGGCGGCGGTATAACTCGAAGCCTTGCAGGAATGATTCTCGGTTTTGCGGAATGACTTGAAGGCGGGGATTCTGGAGCAGATTATCGATAAATTCGACAGTACGTCGCTTCCGATTTGCTCCCCGGACTGACATAAAATTCAGTAGCTCTACCAAAACTTCATCCGTCGTCACAAGTTTAACGTTTTTGAGACTGGACGTAACTTCTCTGGCTTGTTGATGCCAATTATCTTGGGGATTGATTAAAGCAACCCAGTAGAAAGTGTCGGCAAAAATTTGTTTCATTGCCTTTTCTTGGGACTCCCATAAAGATAATGGTCATGTTCTTCTGCACCGTCAGATGGAAGTGGCTCAAGTTCTTCTTCAGGGAAGTTCAGATTCAACCTATCAACTATCTTTAAAATTGATTCTCCAGTCTCCTCTTGAGATATATCAGAAGCCATCAGATGAGTTTCCAGGGCATCTTTCAGTCGATTTAAAACGCCTTCTAGAGAGCTATCCTGGTAATCAATTGCTGCCAGTTCAGGAGATTTGAGTGAATATCCGTCGGGATTCTTGGAGATGACAATGCTGATTTGATTGACCATAATCCTTCCTATCTCAGGCTAATCAAGAATTGGGACTTCTTTAGTCTAGCAAAATAAGCAGGACATTTAAGAATGATTGTTCATCGGTAATTTTAATTGTCTGTTTTTGAGATTGGGATTGAAAGTTTAATTTTCCCTGAATCTTTCCAAAAGTTCTGAGCGAGATAAATTAGCCAGAGAAAGAAGTAAACCGGTGCGTTCGGAGATGGGAAGTTGGGCAATCCGTTCCACCAGACCAGATAATTCTGCATCTAGGCTGCCAAAGCGTCCTTCCAGAAGACTGGCTATCAGGGAAAGTTGTCCCTCTAAAGTGCCTTCTTGCTTTCCTTCTAATTTCCACTCTTCTCGTTGCTTTAGATAAGCTGGTGATAAGTTCATGATGTCCTCCTGTTCTTCTGCACTTAAATTATCTCTCAATTCTAAATTCTTGCGCCAGTTGGCCAGAATTTCCAGTAAATTCTCTTGGAAGGGATTACCTTCAGGCAATTGCACTAATTCTTCTACTGCTCGTTTCTGTGTCCCTCCTTTCCCTAGCACCCTCAACCATAAAGTCTCCTCATTGACTGGTAATTGATGGATGGCGACAATTCCTGTTTTGAACAGGCTAGGGGAAAAATAAACTCCTTTTCCCCACTCCTCTTTCATCCCCTCTTCTGGTAGGAATGAAGGGGGGATTCCCACGACTTCTTCAATCATTCTCGCTGAAAAAGTAGGCGTTAAAATCCAGAGAACTGGTAGTTCAGCTTCTGTTAGAGTTTTGTTTGTCCGTTTCGCCTTCCTCAAGACTTCGCCATGAACCGCGTATAACTTTGAGATGCAACTGCGAATCTCTACCTCGGAGGGTGGGTTACGGAAAGGTTCAAATAAGCAGCAAGTCGCCGCCATTTTACCGAGTAACCCCAAAGGTAATTCAGTCCTTGATGCTGAACTGTCTGGTTCAAACCAGACATCGATTTCTTGGACTTCACTCTTGACTTTCTTGCTCTTTTTAATCTTTCCCAGAGACGCTAAGAGTTCTTCTAAATATTCCTTGGCAAATTGGTCGTGAATTTGGCGAGTCATTGCAGGGGATAATTAAGCCGAGAAAGTGCATTAACAATCTTGTTAGATCATAGCAAGTTTTGAGAATTTATCTTTTTAATCAACAGCACCAGTGTGCGAACCAATCGGATCTCTTATTCTTTGTGTAACAAGTTTAACTTATATAATAGCGATCGGTCTTTGTGTTCTTTGTGTCTCTGTGGTTCTTCACACTCATTGCTTAAAGGCCCCTTTTCAAGTTCCCCAGAGCTTAGTCACCAATATTGCGAAAGTGACGGAAAAGGGATAATCTTCCACCCAATTGCCCAAAAAAAAGGCTAGAATCGAAATATAGTATCGATCGCTAGAGATTTTTCATGAATTACAAAAAATTTTGCTTGGCTTTTTTGCTGTCCCTTATCCTCATCAACACTGGATTAGTTATGCCTAGTTACGCAGACGCAAGAGAATTGAGAACAATTACCGTGACGGGAGAAGGAATAGAAAATATCGCCACTTCTCAAGCAATAGTGCGCTTAGGGGTAGAAGTTCAAGGCAAAGAAGCGGGGAAAGTGCAGCAGGAAACCGCCAATCGTAGCGATGCGGTGGTTAAATTTCTCCGTTCCCGTCAAGTGGAAAAATTGGAAACCACTGGCATCAGTTTACAGCCCAATTACGACTTCAGCAACAATCAAAGACGTTTAATCGGTTATATCGGGGCTAATTTGATTAGTTTTCAGATTGATATAGCCCAAGCGGGGAGTTTAATCGATGAAGCGGTGAAAGTCGGGGCAACACGCATCGATGGGGTCAGTTTTACTGCTGGAGAGTCAGCGATCGCAGCTGCCCAAAGAACCGCTCTCATCAAAGCCACGGAACAAGCTAGAGAACAGGCTACAATCGTGTTACAAGCCCTCGGTTTAGTGCCGAAAGAAACGGTTTCTATCCAAGTGGGTAATACCAGTAATCCCGTGCCAATAGCCCGCTCAGAAGCGGTTTTTCGGAGTGCCGATGCTGCCAGTAGCCCAGTTATCGGAGGGGAACAAACCCTGCGCGCTGCTGTCACCCTCGAAATTAGCTATTAAAATAACCTTTAGCTATCAGTTAAGCTGTACTGCATTTAAACTGCCTATTGAGTATTTTAGTACAAATGCTGAAACTCTCTCTCCTCGCTCTCCTGCTCATAGACAGTCCTAACGAGTAATTTAGATAGTCAACAGCTTAAAATCAGCACCGATGCTCGGAAAATCTAGAAAACTTTCGCCCTCATCCGTGAATTATCCCAACTTTTTACCCACTGTTAGGGAGGGATTGAGTGAAGATACCTCCCTTGCTCTCCTCGAAAATATCCAACAAATTGCCATCGATAGCCCCATCTATCCTCGATCGATTCTAACTACCTATAGTCAACAAGGGCAAGGTCAACCGCCTTTTCTCCTCCTGCACGGTTTTGATAGTTCCCTGCTGGAATTTCGGCGTTTACTACCTTTACTCGCCCAAAATAGGGAAACTTGGGCGATAGATCTGCTCGGCTTTGGTTTTACTGAGCGATACCCAGATTTACAAGTATCTCCGAAAACTATTAAAAGCCATCTTTACCATTTCTGGCAAACTGCGATCGCTAAACCGATGATTTTAGTCGGTGCTTCCATGGGGGGTGCAGTGGCCCTAGATTTTGCCCTCTCCTACCCGGAAATAGTGGCGAAATTAGTCCTGATTGACAGCGCAGGACTAGCTAATCCCCCAGTCTTGGGTAAATTGATGTTTTCTCCCCTCGATAAGTGGGCAACTAATTTTTTAGCCAATCCCCGCGTGCGTCAAAATATCAGTCGTACTGCCTATTTTGATGCAACTTTAGCCACTGTTGATGCTTGCACCTGTGCCAATCTGCACCTGAATTGTCCCCACTGGAGTGCGGCTTTAATCTCCTTTACCAAAAGTGGCGGTTATGGGGCATTTTTGCCGAAATTAAGCCAAATAAACCGAGAAACGCTGATTATTTGGGGAGAAAACGATCAAATTTTAGGCACAAAAGACGCGAAGATATTTCAGCAGGCCTTACCCAATAATCAACTGGTCTGGATTCCTCGCTGTGGTCATGTTCCCCACCTCGAAAAACCGGAACTTACCGCGGCCGCGATAGTTAAATTTGCGAACTAAAAACTTATAATAGGATTATTTGACCCTATAGTGCCAACTTTTATGAAATTTTTGCCGATCGCTCTCGCTACATTCAGCCTTCTGAGTTTATCTGTCAATATTCCCGCTACTGTAGCCACACAACAGCTTTTTTGTCGAGGCCGCATGAATAACGGTTGGTCCTATTCAGCAGAATTTATCAATGGACGTTTTGAGCGCATTCGCTGGACACGCTCCGGTCAACCTCCCCAAGTTTCTAGTCTTAGTTTTAAAAATACTAACAACAAAGGACAGCCGATTTATCGGGGCAGTTTATTCGCCGCAGTCAGTGTCACTCTGATAGACTTATCGAAAGGAGATGTCCGTCCCGGTTCGCAAATTTCCGTGGGAGTGGAAGAATGGGGTTGGTCGCGGGGAAACTGCGGTCTTAACAGATGAACAACTTCGGTGACAAGGTAAGTTTTATTTGGAGTATCGCGGATTTGATCCGCGATACCTTTAAGCGCGGCAAATATCAAGATGTCATCTTGCCTTTCACCGTGCTGCGTCGCTTCGACTGCGTGTTAGAGCCGACCAAAGAGGAGGTCTTAGCAGCCTACAACCATTACAAAGACAAGCTCGACAACCTCGATCCCCTCCTCTGCAAAAAATCAGGATTTGCCTTCTACAACCCCAAATAAAAATCATTTTGTCTTTGGTATAGTTAAACATTCAATATTGTCTTATCACTTTTTTGAAAATGATTTAGGATCGCTAAGTATCTAAGCACAATTAATTACACATCTAAGCCACTACTCCGTCAGACTTCTGCTGTGAGTAAACAGTGAACTGAAAACTCAAATCCGATCCCTAATAGCTGTATCCCGTCTCCCGTCTCGGAGTCTCCTGTCTCGACTAGGAAATTAATTTTGCACGACTACTTATATTAAGTTGACGCTGATATTCTAGAAATATTCATTCTGGCGAAAAAACTCGGCAAATGCCACTAATATTGAGTCTTTCAGACTGTAGCGGCTGGCATTGCTGGCATTTCGAGGGTCAGTTATCCCAGCGATAACTAACTGGAAATAGTTCAGCATCCCCATAAAATTCAGTTGTTTGACTTCCATTCCCCCGAAACCCACTATTCAAACCCTTCACTTGATTTTGAAAGGCAAGAGTAAGACTGATTCTGTATTCTGTGCTACCGTTTGCCTTGGGAATTACTGAAAAGCCATTAACGCCTCTTGCCAAAACAGACCACAACCTGATAAACTTGTTAAACTGGGGTTTCAGGGAAGAGAATGGGGCGATTTATCCTTAAGAGGGATTGACTTTTACGAAGTTTTATGATTGCTCAACTAGAAAGTCCCCGAAATCTGGTGATTAAGAGTTTTAGCCTGTTGGCTACTGGACTGACTAAGCAGACCTAACAAATTCAACTGTATGATACCGAGTCAAGACATCGGCGAGGCAGTAGATTCAGTCAGAAAAACTGACGCACAAGACTTCTCTAATTTAATGCCTAGACCTGGCTGGTAACAAGTGGCGGGTTTAGGTAAAGGTTGTTTTTGGTATTGAACCCCGATTCTTGTGGTTATTTACCCGCTTCAGTAATTGCCAATAGGGATTTTAAGCCCATAATTGGTTGAAAATTTCTATTTATTCGCAAAAATCCCCAGTCGCTCCCTGTACTAATCTTAGAGATCGACTTCATGATCAGTAATTTTCCCCAACCAATTCTCTGGAAATCACCTTCCAGGACAATTTAGTTATTTTATGAGTAGCAATGCCTTAATCGATCGTGAACATCTAATCGAACTGTATAATCGAGGTGAACGCAACTTTGCGGAAGTCAGACTTAGCGGAGTCAATTTAAAGAGACAGTGTTTAAACCAGATTAACCTAAGTCATAGTTACTTAAGACAAGCCAATTTAACCGAAGCTTGTTTAATTAACGCTAATTTCAAGGCTGCTGACCTAGAAGAAGTCAATTTAAGCAAAGCTTGTCTTATCGATGCTAACCTGACTAAAGCCGCTCTTTCTGGGGCAAATTTGCACCAAAGTAACCTAAGCGGCGCAATTTTGAGTAATACTGTTCTGAAAAAGGCTGATTTAAGTTCTGCCTGTTTAATTCATAGTAGCTTACTTTTTGCTCAACTGTTCAAGGCGAATCTGGAAGCGGCTAATCTCACCTCAGCCACTTTAACCCATGCTATGGCGGAGAAAGCTAACCTAAAACGGGCTATTCTCACTCGTGCTATTCTTAGCTCTGCTAATCTTAGCCACGCTAACTTAAAAGAGGCTAACCTAATTCGAGCCTATCTCTATCAAGCTAATCTGGAAAACTGCCACCTTCAATACGCCGACCTCAGCTATGCCGATTTGCGCGGGGCGGATTTACGGGGGGCGGATTTACGTTATGCTAACCTGGAAGGAGCTAATCTGACGGGAGCTAACCTCAATTGTAGTGATTTTGAGGGAGCTAACTTAACCGGTGCCGATTTAAGCAAAACTGACGCGAATAAAGCCAATTTTCGCCAAGCTAACTTAACCGGTTGTAATCTTCTCGGCGCTAATTTAGCCTCCGCTAACCTTTCCGGTGCTAATCTACACCAAGCGGGATTACTCTTGAGTTATTTAGTGGGAAGCAATCTTAAACGAGCTAATCTCAAACGAGCTAATTTAATCGGGGCGATTTTAACCGAAAATAATCTTCTTTCCGCTTCCCTTGAAGAAACTATTCTTCCTAACGGTAGTCGCGGCAATCTCCTTTCCTAATATTCCTAGAAAAACCTGGTTGTAGAGACTTTTCCGCCAAGATTTCTATAACCGTGGGGTTTTTCTTCAGCAAAAGGGAGAGCCGGAGTTGGGAGTGGGAATTATGAATTATAAATTAGAACTCTTGCAAATTAGTTAAGTAGCTGGTTATAATTAAATTAAAAATGGATTTTAGGTTCGATCCCCCCTGCCCCCCTTGATAAGGGGGGTGCCGATGGGCGGGGGGATCCCCCCTGCCCCCCTTGATAAGGGGGGTGTATGACAACTTTTAACGCCTACCTACTTATATGTTATAATGGCGAGTTAACTAATTTTTTGGGAAAAATTAGTTAATTAGTGAATTGGTTCTGAATGAAAACCTGAAGTTTAACTTTTAACTCAAAACTCTTTAGATATGCTTTAATTTGGTTGTCAAAACCTCTTTATTTAAGCAGCACAAACTTTCTCAATTATGGTTACTAAGTAGTCGGACATAAATTCTGTTGTCTATCTTAAGAAATGTAAATTGCCGTAATTCTTACTGACGACCGACGACCGACTCCTTACCCCACAGTTAACTTTACTTTTTTCCAACTACTTATCAGGTATCTTCTTGATCAGAAATCACTTTATTTATTCACCCTTTTGCCTCTTGCCTCTTGCATAAGTGCTTGTCCTCATAAGTAGCCTATACTCAGCGGATTGAGGATCAGGTGACGAAACTGGTATTTTCCCCTAATTCAAGGGAAAAACCCCGCATGACTTCCAGAAATCACCGGGGTTTTTAGGAAGAATAGGGATAGGGAAGCAGGGTGAGAGCATCTCAAACGCTATTGACAATTGGCCAATTTTGTGATCCGCATGGGCATTTCAAGTGATACCAGTCAATCAAAATAGTTAGGAAATCGACCAAATGGGTCGATTTTTGCCTAACAATTGAGATGGCCAATTCTCCTCAAATATGCCTGAATCGCTCTCTGGGTAAGCAACTCACATAAAGTTCATTTTGTCAAGGCTTGTTAAGATGCACTTACCCTGGATAGGGAAGGAATTTAACCCTCGGTTTCCTCTCTGGTTTGGATAAACAGAATCAAGAGGAAAACGGTGGGGACTAGGACGAATAGGATACTAGCGATAAAGCCGAGATTATTTACTTGCATGAGTTAGCTCCCTCTGTGACAACGGATTTACATAAAGATTAACTCCTAGAATATCATCCTGGAGAAGCCAAGGCGTTGCTGATTTGAAAGGGAAGTGGGAAGTGGGAGGTGGGGAAGTGGGAAGTGGGGAAGTGGGGGGAATGGGGGAATGGGGAGATGGAGAGAATAAATAAAAATAATCTCCCGAAGACTGAATCCTGAATCCTGACCACTGACGGCGGACTGCTGTATGATAAAATTTGTCCCGATAGGATAAATTAAGGTCGTGAAATTTGGTCAGTGGTTGGGGTTTATCTGTTTAATAATGGCTCTTTATGTATTGTGGCAGATTCGACAGCTGTTATTATTGATTTTTATGGCGATCGTGTTTACCGTAGCCTTAAATAGATGTGTGAAAGGATTGCAGAGATTAGGTATTAAAAGGGGTTTGGCTATTTTAATTACCCTGCTGACGAGTCTGGGAATTGCGATTTTATTTTTTATAATTATTGTTCCCCCCTTTATCGAACAGTTTCAAAAATTAATTGAACTTTTACCGCAAGCTTGGAATTTAGTCCGCAATAACTCGATTCAATGGCGACAACAATTTCAATTTGATTGGTTGCCATCCCTGCCTAATTTAACTGATTTAGTCCAGCAGTTACAACCTTTAGGAACTTTTGTTTTTAGTAACTTTTTTACTTTCTTTTCTAACTCGGTTGCGGCAATTTTGCAATTATTATTCGTGCTGGTGTTAGCAATGATGATGTTAGCCAACCCCCAACCCTATCGACAAGCTTTCTTAAAATTATTTCCTAACTTCTATCGTCGTCGTGCTGAGGAAATTCTTACCCTATCGGAAGCGGGTTTAGGTAATTGGTTGTTGGGAATTGCCATTAGTTCAACTATGGTAGGATTATTAAGTGGGTTCGGTCTTTTGGTTCTACAAATTAATCTAGTTCTCGTTCATGCTATCCTAGCAGGATTGCTCAATTTTATCCCTAATATCGGACCGACTGCTAGTGTGATTTTTCCGATCCTCATTGCTGTTATCGATGCACCTTGGAAAATTGTCGCTATTCTGATTCTCTATTTTATTATCCAAAATGTCGAAAGTTATTTATTGACACCCACTGTCATGGCTAAACAGGTATCTTTACTACCGGCGATTACCCTAATCGCTCAAATTTTCTTCGCTCAAATGTTTGGCATCTTAGGTTTATTATTGGCTTTACCTTTGACAGTGGTAGTAAAAACATGGTTAGATGAATTATTATTCAAAGACATTTTAGATCAGTGGGATCAAGTCCATAACAAATCTTAAATAATCTCGGCAAAAACCATGAAATTAATCATTCTTACTCTCGTTATTTTATCTAATGTTTTTGCTACTCTCCCAGCTAAATCTGAAACAGTGCTAGAAAAAATTAAACGCACGGGATTATTAGAAGTAGCGATGAGAGAAGATGCCATTCCGTTTGGCTATCGAGATAGTAATAATAATTTGCAGGGATTGTGCTTAGATTTTATCCAATTGCTTAGAGAGGAACTTAAGCAAAAATTAAACCTCCAAATAATCAGTGTAAAAATTTATAAATCGACTTTATTTAATCGCTTCCAGTTATTGGAAAATAAAACCGTTGATTTCGAGTGTGGTCCTAATAGTATCAGAAAAACTATACCTAATGGTGTCAGTTTTTCTCGTCCTTTTTTTGTCACGGGAACTCAGTTTTTAGTTCGGAGTGATAATCAGAAAAATTTTGACTTTTCTTCGTCCTTAGAAGGTATAAGTATTGGAGTTTTGCGAGATACCACCACTCAAGAATTATTAAGACAAAAATATCCTCTTGCTACCTATCAAGAATTTCAAGGAGTGACGGGAAGACTGCGAGGTATTCAAAGTTTAAGAAGGAATAGAATAGATGCTTTTGCTAGTGATGGTATTCTGCTAATTGGAGAAGCTGTCATTCTCGGTTTATCCTTAGAACAAGATTATCAACTTATCCCCCGCAATCCTTTAAATTGTGATTATTATGGTTTCATTCTTCCCGCTAATGATCCCCAATGGCAAGAGTTTATTAATGGGGTTATCGTCACCAGTGAGAACAGAAATATTTTTAAAGCATGGTTTACTGAAGTTGCTTCTTATTTTAGAGATACTTGGCAGTATTGTCGTAATAATCCCGAAAAATCCCAGTAAAATTTAACGATTATGCACAAAAAGAATGATTTATTTTGGTTAATTGGTTGCGCTACAATAATCCTGTTTATTTGCAGTGCTATCAGACATATTTTATTTCAATCTAATGCTCTTGATCTTGGTTGGTTCGATCAGGGAGTTTACTTAATTTCTCAAGCTAAACCACCGATTATATCTTTTGTTGGCTACCATATCTTAGGCGATCATATCGCTTTTATTCTCTATCCTATAGCCTTACTTTATAAAATTTATCCTAGCGTTTATTGGCTGCTTTTCTTACAAGCTTTTTCCCTTTCCCTTGCCGTTTTTCCCCTCTGGCAATTGGCAATACAAGCGGGATTAAAAGAAAAACAAGCTTATACATTAGCCTTAGTTTATCTGCTCTATCCCCTGATTTTTAACGTTAATCTCTTTGATTTTCATCCAGAAGTTATCGCAGTGCCAGCCATTTTTTGGACGGTTTTAGCGGCAAGATTAAATAATCTCTGGGGATTTTGTCTAGGAATTATTATTATTCTCGGTTGTAAAGCAATTCTCTCTTTAACATTGTTGGGAATGGGTATCTGGTTACTTCTCTGGGAAAAGAAAAAAATCCCCGGAATAATTGCCATGATTAGCGGCATTCTTTGGTTTATTATCACCACGAAATTATTAATCCCTCTCCTGACAGGAAAATCTGCAGTTATTGAAATGGCTGATTCTCGATATAGTTATCTAGGAGATAGTTTGCCAGCAATTATCTTTAATCTTTTCCTCAAACCCGATCTTGTCTTAGGAAAAATCTTTACTGGCAATAATCTAGAATACCTCATCCTATTAATTATTCCCTTAGTTTGGGGTTTATCTTGGCGCTATTCTACCGCAATAATTGCCGCTATTCCCGCAATCGCTTTAAATTTATTAGCAGATCATGCCCCACAAAAAAACTTAACCACTCAATATTCCCTGCCAATTTTGCCCTTTTTATTTCTAGCGGTTATCGCCACTTTAGCCCATAATGGTAACTGGTTAAAAAAACCTAAATGGATAATTACTTGGGCAATTATTGCCTTTTTTGCCCTAGCTAAATACGGCTATTTTTGGTCACTGTATTTAAATTCCCTCGATACTTGGTCCGCCACCCAAAAAGCTCTTACCCAAATTACCACCAGTGACAGTGTCTTGACTACTTCTAGAATTGCCCCCCATCTTACCCATCGGAAAATGATCAAATTAGCGATCGAAGGTTCCCAATCCCTAGATTTAAATCAATTTAATTATATTCTACTTGATCGCCGTCATCCCGGTTGGTCTAGTTCACCAGAACTAATTGATGATCACTTAAATAAACTGAATCAAAATGAGAACTTTCAGTTAATCGTTAATCAGGATGATGTGTTTTTATATCGGGCCTTGACAACCCCTCAAGAAACAAAATAATTTTTCGTTCCACCAATTCCAATAAATTTTCTTTATCGACGGGAAACCAGACAATATTAGCATCGGCACGAAACCAAGTGCGCTGACGTTTGGCAAATTGACGGGTGTGGAGGATAATTAGATCGATCGCCTGTTCTAAAGAAACTTCTCCGAGGAGATATTGCTTAATCTCTGCATAACCCAAAGTCTGCAAAAGTGGCAAATCCCAACCGTATTTATCCCCCAAATTCTGCACCTCTGCTACTAATCCCCTTGTGATCATTTGATGAGTACGAACAGTGATCCGCTTGTCTAAACTTTCTGGGGAACAGTCTAAACCAATTTGTAAAATTGGATAAGTGGGGGGATTTTCTCCCTGCTGACTAGAGATAGGTTTTCCTGTCACATAAAAAACCTCTAAAGCGCGTAAAGTCCTGACCTGATCATGGGGATGAATTTTTTTAGCGGCCTCTTCATCTACCTGCATTAGAATTTGATAAAGATAGGATTGTCCTAAAGCTTGTAATTGCCGTCTCAAATCCGCTTGAGGAGAAACCCTCGGTATTTTTAAACCTTTGACAATGGACTTGATATAAAGTCCCGTACCACCGACCAAAAACAGAGGAGAATATTGGAGATTGCTGATTAAATTCTCAGCCTGTTCTTGGTACTGTGCTAGGGTAAAATTATCTTGAGGATCACAAATATCAATTAGATAATGGGGAATCCGCTGACATTCTTCTAAGCTAGGTTTAGCAGTACCAATATTAAATTCTCGATAGATTTGTCGGGAATCGGCACTGAGAATTACTGAATTAAACTTTTCGGCCAATTGTAGGGCTAAACTGGATTTTCCTGTGGCAGTTGCCCCACAAATAACAATCAGAATAGTTGACATACTCCCACCGTCAAGCTGCGCTGTGACGGGGGATTCTTGACCTATCACTATCGGAAATTGCTTGTTCAACGGGGAGCATCCCAGATATGTAATGAGTATAAATACTGATGGCTAGGAAGAGGGAGATAGAGGATAATTAGTCCTAAACTAACCATACCAGATGTAGGCATCATGAATGCTCAAGAAGAACTGCAATTACAAGAACATCTGCAAGCTATCGGCAAAATCCTCAGCAATTCTCAGTTTTAGACACAGCAAGCCTTTTAGGGATTTAAAGAACATTTTAAAGGGGGATTTTTGGCGCAACTTTGGGTGTACTATCACGTCAAAAGCCCGAAGACTCGTGAAATGAAATTCGCCATCCCATTGAATTTTACCCCGTATTATGCGAACTAACTCCCAAAAGCCTTATTACAGGGCAAATTTAGAATTGCTGGCCTATTTTCCCCATACTTTCTTCCTGAGCCCTGAAATGCTTATCATACTAAATCCGTTGAGTATGGACTACATATCAAGAGAGGCACTCAGGCAAAACGGAGAATAAATAATCAGTTTTTAATAACTGGATTTAGCATCAGTTGTACTTAATTTAAATGAAACAACCCTAGGGAGCAGGGGGGATCGAACCTAAAATCCATTTTAAATTTGATTATAACCAGCTACTTAACCTCAGCTAATCCACGGAACTTTCTTTCTGGATTAATACCTCACCAGCGATTAAACGTTGGGCTGCTGAAAGTAAAACATCCTCAATATAGGGCTTGACAAAATAACCTTTTGCCCCTTTAGCGGCGGCAAGATGCTGCATTTTTTGCGTCCCTTGGTAGGCAATTATCGCCACTGGTATCCCCTGAAGTTGTTCATCCTCTTGCAGACGAGAGAGTAATTCTAACCCATTCAGGCGAGGCATTTCGATATCGCAGAGAATCAGATCACAAGCTAATCCGGCCTGTAATTTTTCCCATGCTTCTAAACCGTCCTGGGCCTGTTCAATGCGATAACCAGCTTTAACCAAAGAAATCGCTAACATTTCCCGCACTATTAACGAATCATCGACAATCAAGACGAGAGGACTCGATTGTGCTAACAAATTAGCGGAATCACTATCAATAATCGTTGTATCGGAGGATGAAAGCTGATTAGAGGTCGCTTTAATACTATTAGCTAGTAATACTTCCCCCGCAATCATTCTTTCAGCTGCCGAGAGTAAATCTATTTCCGTGTAGGGCTTGGTAAAATAACCACTGGCCCCTAATTTCGCCGCCACCTGACGATGACGTTCCGAGCCTCGGGAAGTCAACAAAGCCACGGGAATCGTCGCTAATCGGGGGTATTTTTGCAAATTAGACAGTAATTCCAGGCCATTCATGCGGGGCATCTCGATATCACAAAAAACGATATCACAGGGCAAACCACCGCGTAATTTTTCCCAAGCTTCTTGACCATCCCGAGCTTGTTCCACACGATAACCAGTTTTACTAAAGCTTAAAGAGAGCAATTCCCGAACAGTAATCGAATCATCGACAATCAGAACCATAGCCTCGGATTTTTGGCTAATTTCCACATCTACAGGCGGTACGGATTGGCGCCAAAGACCACCGTTATCGATACGCAGACGACCGCTGGCGATGTCGATCAACTCTAACACATCGCCGACGGGCATCACCGTACCATCGCCTAAAACCGTCGCCCCAGCAATCCCAGCCGTTTTCGGAATCGGTCCTTCGATCTGTTTGATCACGATCTCCTGTTCCCCGATCACTTGATCCACCTGTACCGCCAGGAGATTATTACCACCGCGCAGGATCACGATCGCAAAAGAGTCCTTCCTCTGTTTGCCGGTGTAAAAACTACCGCGACTAAGTTGTCGATTGTAGGAAAGCAAATCGCTCAAGGGTTGGAAAGGTAGTAAAGTGTTTTGCCAGAAAACGCAGCGCCGTCCCTCCCGATCCATTTGGATATCCCTGGCCCGGAAATCCCTCACATCTTCCACTCCGTCCATGGAGAAACCGATGCGAGCATGATTACTAACACAACAGAGGGCCTTACAGATACTCAGGGTTAGGGGTAAACGGAGGGTAAAAGTGGTTCCTTGGCCCAGTACCGAGTCAATAGTAATCGTCCCGCGCACATCGATTAAACTGGTACGCACCACATCTAAACCCACCCCACGACCGGCAAAATCATCGGCCTGATCTTTGGTACTAAAACCGGGATGAAAAAGAATTTCATAGACTTCTTGGGTACTGAGGTTTTGAGCTTCCCGATCGCTGATCAGGCCTTTTTCGATCGCCTTAAGTTTAACCAGATTAACATCAATACCGGCCCCATCATCACTAACGGTGATCACGGTTTGATTGCCCTGTAGGAATGCCCGGACCGAGATCGTACCGTGGACAGGTTTGCCTTTGGCCAGGCGTTCTTCGGGTGATTCAATGCCGTGGGTGATCGCATTGTTGACCAGATGGATCATGGGACTATTGAGATTTTCGAGGATCATCTGATCGATGAGAACACCCCCTCCTTCCACTTTTAATTTGGCTTGTTTGTGCAGTTTCAGGGAAATATCGTGAATTGCCCGGGGTAGATGATCGGCAGTTTGACTAAAGGGAACCATGCGCGATTTGGTCATCCCTTCCTGTAGTTGGGTGGTAGCCTGTCGCAGACTGCGCGTCACCTGATCGGTTTCATCGACGACAAATTGAAGATCAGAGGCCGATTCTCGCACTCGCACGATCAATTCGATCATCTCTTGGGATAATAAGTGGAAATCGGTAAAACGGTCGATTTCTAGGGCATCTAGTTCCCCAGTCATAGTCGAATTGCCCTGATTTTTTCCCTGAACTCCACCATAACCGATGGCACCGCCAGCATTGCGACTAGCCAGTAAAGCCCCTTCTAGGAGGCTTCTTTCATAGAGATCCTGCATCCGAACGCCCACATCGCTGAGATTTTGGACGCAGGTTAGCAAATTATCTAAAAAGAGACGCAGGCGATCCTGTTCCTGTTCAAGGCGATTGCGTTTAACCACCAGTTCCCCGATCAGATTGCTGAGGTTGTCCAATTGTTTGATCGGCACCCGCATCGTCTGTTCAAAAGCTTTACCAACAAGGGGACGCAGGTTATTTAACCCGACCGGTGGATTGGTTTCTTCGAGGAGTTTTTCTAAATCCTTGAATTCAGGCTCTGGGGAGCTTTCCGTGGCAATTTCCAGTGATTCTAACCGTTGGAGAGGTTCTGTCGCGGCCAGCGGCTCCCCTGCTGTGGATTCCGAGAGGAGGACCTCTAGGGATTCAAAGATGTCCGGCAGTGGCGATTGCGCTGGTGGAGTGGGTTTTTCCAGAAAAGCTTCTAAGTCTTCGAGGCTGTCGTAAAAATTCGGGTTGCTGATGGTTATAATTGCTTCTGAGTCCTGGACTGTTGCATTTTCTAGCAGCAGCGATTCCAGATAATCCCCATCTTCTGGTTCTGACTTGGGATCGATCCCACGGGTAGAATGAAGATCATTAGTGGCGGTTTCTTCCCAATTGATGCTATCGCTAAAAAGTTCTGCTAATTCCGGTTCTAAGGGCAAGAAAGACAGGGTTTGGTCAAGAGAAGCCCCATACCTCGCCGCTGGCGGGGAAGTCTGCTCAAATAAAAAGCTAAGTTCGTCTAGGGTCTCGTCACCGTCGGTGTCTTTGTCTTCTAAACTCTCTAACAACTGTTCGAGATCTTCGTTAAAGAAATGATCCCAGTCGGGTTTCATCATGATTTGCTTCCTGCCAAGTCTTCCTTTTTGGTCAACCAATGCGCTCTCTCTAGCTTCAGATTACCCAGAATTTTACCCGATAAATCCATCCACTAGGAATTTTTTTATGGCCAATCAAACTCTTGGACTCGATCGACAATTTTATTCCTATTATCAATCTATCTGTCTGCGAGAATCTCCGATTTTAGCTCAATTACGTCAAGAAACTGCCTCTCAACCCCTGGCAGTCATGCAGATTGCCCCCGAACAAGGTCAGTTTATGGCTTTTTTGGTACAGGCGATCGGGGCGAAAAAAGCCCTAGAAATAGGGGTTTTTACCGGTTATAGTGCGCTAGTGGTAGCCTTAGCTTTACCCCCGCAAGGCAAGCTCATCGCCTGTGATCTGAGCGAAGAATATACCAGTATAGCCCGCCGTTATTGGCAGCAGGCCGGTGTCGCTGATAAAATCGATTTAAGAATTGCCCCGGCCCTGGAGACGTTAGATCAATTAATCGCCGGGGGAGAAAGTAATAGTTTTGATTTTGTCTTTATCGATGCCGATAAAAGTAATTATGATTGCTACTACGAACAGGCGTTACAATTGGTCAGAAGCGGCGGAATTATCGCTATTGATAATGTTTTTTGGTCAGGACGGGTAGCGACGGCCGATAGCAATGATAATCGCACCAAAATTATCCGTTCCCTTAATGCCAAAATTCAGCAGGATGAACGGGTCAATATCAGTATTATTCCTATTGGTGATGGTTTGACCCTGGCCATGAAAAAGTGAAGAAGTTAAGGAGATGAGAAAAGCTTTTGCTCTTGCGGAAACCACCCAGGACAACGCTACATCCCTTAAGCTCCTTAACGACAGCACTAAGTTATAAGTTCCACGGAGAGGGTGGGATTTGAACCCACGTTAGGTGTGACCCTAAAGCAGATTTCGAGTCTGCCGCATTCAACCACTCTGCCACCTCTCCACAGGGTTTGAGTCTGGATTATTATTTTAACAGATTACTTGTCCTAGGATTGATTTTTTTTTATGAATCAAGCTCCTTTTCTTCCAGTTAACCATCCCCGGCCTAACTTTCTCGACCGGTTAGGGAGTCTCTGGAAATTTTCCCGTCCCCATACGATTATCGGCACTTCTTTAAGTGTTTTAAGTCTGTATTTGATTGCTTTAGGCAATATTAGCGATTTTTTTAGCCATTGGTCGGTTTTATTGCTCACTTGGACTGCTTGTCTTGCGGGTAATGTCTATATCGTCGGTTTAAATCAGTTGGAAGACATCGACATCGATAAAATCAATAAACCCCATCTTCCCCTAGCCAAGGGCGAATTTTCTCGGTTAACAGGCGGGTTGATCGTGGGTTTTAGCGGTATTTTAGCAATCATACTGGCTTTTATCGGTGGTTTTTGGCTGTCAATCACCGTGGGGATTAGTTTACTCATCGGCACTGCCTATTCCTTGCCACCAGTGCGGTTAAAACGCTTTCCCCTCTGGGCAGCCTTCTGTATTTTTACCGTCCGGGGTGTCATCGTTAATTTAGGTCTTTTTCGCCACTACAACACAGTTATTAATCAAAATCAGTCTATCTATCCCTCAGTCTGGGTTTTAACCGCTTTTGTTCTCGTTTTCACCGTTGCGATCGCTATTTTCAAGGATGTTCCTGACCTAGAAGGCGATCGCATTTACCAAATTACTACTTTTACCCTGCTGCTCGGCCCAGAAAAAATCTTAACAATTTCCCTCTTGACAATTTCTCTATGTTATGCAGGTATGATTGTCGTCGGTCTCTTGGGAATAACGGGAATTAATTCTCCTCTGGCCATTGTCGCCCATCTGCTCCTACTTGTTCTTCTTTGGTGGCGTAGTCGCGGGGTAAATTTAGAAGATAAAAGCGAAATCAGCCGATTCTACCAATTTATTTGGAAATTATTCTTCTTGGAATACCTGATATTTCCCCTTGCTTGTTTAATATAAAAATATCTCCTTTTGTTAGGTAGTTTTATTATCACTCAAAATCGGGCAAATATGCAGGGAACTTTTATCACTCCCGTGACTTTAAGAGTCGAGAAAACTAATACAGGTGAGCGCATTTTAGCCACGGGTAGCGAGGAGTTTTTTCTACTGATGACCGTGCAGAAAAGTCGTCCCCCAGCAGTTAAAATTATCGGCAAGGGATTAGATGCGATCATGCAAATTGGCTCCCAGGAAATCTCAATTATCGACGGTGCAGTTAGATTAAAAGAGATTAAGTAATAGTTTCCTCAATTATGATTGATTATCCCAACGTTTAAATAAAACATTTAGATAGTCTATCGCATTACCGCCACCCCAATACGGAACTAAATCATAGAAACCTATTGGATTAAAATTATAAGGTTCTAAAAACTTTTTCAATTCAAAAAAATTAGTATGATCTTTATCCTTATTCCGGAGAGTAGTTTCGGCAAATATATAGCGAATTTTTCCCGCTTTTAAAGTATTTAATGCTCCTTGTAAAACTGGAATTTCAAAACCCTCTGTGTCTATTTTTAAAATGTCTATGTATTCAACATTAACCAGATTATTTTCGAGAAAGCTATCTAATTTTGTTAAAGTAAATAGTTCCACTGTTTGATCATTTTGTAGGGATAAAGAGGGATCAGGTTTTGCTTTCAAAGAATTGGTTCCTTTCGTCCCTATGGTAACTATTTCTTCTTGTCCATCTCGATCTGTAAGAGCTAATTGATAGCAAAAAATGTTAGTATCTTTGCTGGTAGCGGCTTGTAGTTTTTGGAAGGCTTTGGTGACTGGTTCAAAAGAATATATCTTGGCTTGGGGAAACTTTTGACGATAGTGAAGTGCCGATTGTCCTAAATTAGCTCCCACATCAAAGATTATCTCTACTTTTAAATTGGGAGAGAGTCTATTAATATCTTCCTTATAATCACACCCAAAGGGTAAATACTTGGTCTTATATAGAGCGAAACCCCAAGAATTTAATAGTCTTTTAGCCGCTATTTTTAACATTATAATTTCTTAACAAATGGTTTGACTCTTATCGTAGCTGATTAATGTCACTTTGTCAAGGGGAAAGGAAAACTAAACAGTGTTTCTCCTATACATCGGATCATCGAGCATAACCTGATTTGATGCTGACTTGTAATTGATAATAACTGAGTAATGCAGTATTAAGAGACAGGCTAAATCCTTAGGAGAGATTTACAAAATTGTAACCAATCTTTTCAAATAGATAAATCGTGCGTCAATCTATTCCC
>NZ_JAPZSS010000191.1:0-6778 GCF_027532015.1 Microcystis sp. LE19-131.1A
TCCTGTTTTCTCCCCTTTGCTATTAATAAAAGTTATATTTTCTCTGAATTATCTCAACAAAAACTTATCTTCTCAATCGGCTTGAATAATCAATTATCTTTCTCCTGCTGCCCCCTTACTTTTTCAGCAAGCCCTAAATAACGTTATTTTAGTAGGCACAATTAAAGGTCAAGGTTGTCTAAAGTCGGTAAGAGTCCTACTTTTGTCGATGGTCAAATAGCGTCTATTGCTTTTACCAACAATTTGACTTTAGTTACTAATAATGTTGATGATTTTAAAGATTTAGAAGGTTTAGTGATTGAAAATTGGTGGCTCTTCTAGGTTCTGTGTGATAAGTTTAACCGATATAGGATAGATCAATCTTTGTGTCCTCTGTGTCTCTGTGGTTCCTTCCACTCCCTCGCCAGCAGGACTGTATTTGGTGAATACATTTTACCCACCAAACCTAAGAGAGCCAAATTGGTTTTTCTAATCTGTAATTGTTCTGTGTTAATACTCGATAAATCATTTCAGCTAAAAAGGTCTAGGGTGAATAATCTTAGCCGTCACCTTTCCCACTCCATAATGCTCCCCCAGAAAGGTAATCACCGCATGAAAGAGATTTTTTGTTGTGGGCGGAAGATAGTTGTAAGGCCATAAAAAAACGTTGAAAGGCCGCGATCCCAGTTGCTCTCTATATCTAAAAGTATCTCGCTCCGACAAACTCACCACCGCACCGAGTCTTTGGGCCAGGACGATACAGTTCTGAAAATTTTGGGTGGCATAACATTGAACGTCAAGCTGATTGCACCGACCGCGCTTCACTAAATTCGCCTGAAATGGCTGAATGCTGCAAAAAATCGGTTTCTGGTACTGAAAATCTAGAGACTGGAACTCCTCCTCCGAATAATGGGCAAAAAAATGGTCATCGACCTGAATCCCATCCCCATGGCGAGCCTCATGGATCAGTTCGGCGACGGTCAGGGAACGATACTGGGGCGACTGAACCCAGACCACCGGCATTAACTTGTACTCTCGCGCCTCCCAAGTCACCCGCCTCTGTACCTCATCGGACACCCCCCGAAAATCCAGGAATACCACCTTATAGTTTTGGCTTTGGATGTCTTTCATGACCTGGCCGAGGGTGTTAGTGGAGGAATGAAACCGAATTTGAGGTTGAGAAAGCCAAGTTCCATTGGGAACTCCGGCGATCGCTAATCCCGGACAGAGGCATCCCCACAAAGTTGCCACCCAAACTGCCGTTTTCTGAGATAGTCGTCGGTACTCCCCGGTCATTAACCTATCCATTGTTCGTATCTTCCCTCCGATTTTTCCACTCCGCTCTACATACTCTAATTCTCGATCCGCCCATTTCTCCATTTTCTCTCCCTGTTGATAGAGTTCTTGGCAGTAAGCTAAGGTATTGTTCCAGACAACAAGCACACACCCGAACAATTGAGACAAAAGCCTCTTTTGTTGGTCTGTTGGGTAAATGCAGTATTGATACCTTACTTTTATTGGGTTAAAATCAGTGTGTCTGCACTGTATTTTAATTAGGCAGGTAAAACCAGATCACCAGTTAGATGGCGATAATCCTGTTTTATCCCTGAAATTCCGTCAAAACCCCATAGATAGCCCAGATAGCCATGGCGCGTAAATAATGACAAGCGCGAAAAGTTCCCACCGATGTTATTGCTTCTGGGGTGCGAAATTGTAGGCCATTTTCATAAATTTGTCGCACCACTGCCTCCGTAATTTGCCATCCTTGCTTTTCCATTCCCATTTGTAGTAAAAAAGCCACCAACCCAAAATTAATTCCTACCCAAACTTCCAAGGGATGAGTTGCCTCGGGATTTTCGGGAGTACCATCGGGTTTTAAACCATTGGCTGCCCCAAATTTTCCCCCATGAAACTTGAGAAAACAAGCCTCATAAATCTTACTTAAAGCTGATTGCGTGTATTGATTTTCTACCACATCCGGCAAAGCCAATAAACGGGCATAAAATTGACCGCATAGTTGGTCAGTCATCACCACATCGGAACCACTGCCACTATCTAAATTATAATATTCTCCATTCCAGAGAGTCTGATGATAAATAGCGCGAGATTGCTGTAACCAACTGGCAAAAATTGCCGTATCTTCTCCAAGAATTGCCCCAATTTTAAGCGTCGCTTCTAGTGCCGCTATCCACAAACCACCACAATAGGCACTAATTCCCTGTAAACGCCAATCATCAAAGGTTTGGTCTGGTGCGCCGGAATTTTCGGGGATGCCATCGTTATCAAGGTCAAAGGTTTTTAAATATTGCAAAGTCAGGACAATTGACGGCCAACATTCCCGCAGAAAATCCTCATCTTTAGCCCCCGTTAATAAATAATCCCGATAAACTAATAAAACAAAATCACTGCCTAAATCTTTCCAGAGATTACAATCTTGATAACTGGTGTAATTACTCTTTTGCCAAGGGTGTTCATTGGGTGCGCCTAAATCGTGGGGAGTGGCATTTTTAGCCTTACGAATGGCACTAGCTTGATTATAACCGATAATCCTAGGAGTGTCGTCACTGCTGGGAATTGCCCTGGCAAAAGCTTCCATGACGGCCTTTTCTAAGCGCGGCCATAACATCAGTAACCCAAAGGAACCATAGAGACGCACATCAAGACTTTCATACCAACGATAATCTATACATTCTAAGACCCCAAATTGACCGATAGGATCCTGTTCCGTGGCTGCCGTCCAGAGAGTGCCGCCGTCCGTTAACAGATATAATTCGTTAAATAAAGCCATTTTAAACCAATCGGCCAGATCGCTACGTTCTAGGATCGGTTTTTGCCAGTTAATAATATTTTCTCGCCATGTATCGCCCTGTTTTAAAGCCGTGCGTACCATCGCCCAAGCATTTTGACCATTGCGACCGAAAAAGTCTGTATAACGACGATAATAGTTAATTCCTTGGGCAAATTCGGTGACTGGTAAATCCCAAGCTAAAATAAAAGGAATTTTGCGAGTTTTCCCCGGACGAATGGTAAAACGAATCGCCATGGCCGTGGCCGTTTGTTCCCCTTTTTGGGCGGGGGTTTCGTCCTCAATATCCGGTAAAGAGCCATTCATGGCGAAATAGTCCCAAACTTCCCCCCCATCGCCGGCAGGGTTCCATTTACCCAGATAGAATACCTCTAGACTCGGATTAGTAATACTGGCAATCGCCATCTGTCCATCCCCTTCCCCAGGGTTTTCGTAATCTCGACGCATTAGACAGCCAACGCGGAAATTATCGACAATCCATTGATTATAATTACCCTCACTTTCCCCCCATTTTGATTGATATTCATAGACGGGACTACCATCATCTCTCACTTTAACCACTGGGGATTTAATCGCGTTAGTAAACCAACCGATTGTATTTTGCCAAGTCAGCATAATACTAATAGTAATTGGTTTATCGGTGGGATTATGGGCCGTCCATTCAAATAGGGCAATAGGATAACTACTTTCTTGATAATTATGCGCCCAAACCGGTGAGAATTGTTCGCAAATTAATTGAGTCTGAAAAACATCTTTATACTCGTACCAACTGCGGGGATAAAGGGCCGAATAGTTTCCCTTTTCGGCTGGATACCACGACCAGCGCGATAAAGTTCCATCCGTCGGGCTTTCCGTCGCCATAGCGTAGGCTTGGGCGTTTCCGTCTTCTGTTTGTTCAAAAATGCTAAATTGACAGGCGGCAAGGCTATTAAAACTGTGTTCACCGCCGTCCAGATGCCAGAGGTTAAAGTCACCTTTGGGGGAACGTCCGATGCAACCGGCCCCAAATCCCCCCAGAGGCATCCCATGCCAAGAACCATCATCTAAATTGCTGGCGTAGCGGACGCTGTAGGGTTTTTCCCAACCTTTGCCTAGAGGACGTTTCCAAGCAGCGGCGGGAATTTCTGGAAGGGAGACGAGATTAAGCATAGATGTTGTTAAGTGGGGTGTGGGGTGTGGGGTGTCGGGTGTGGGGTGTGGGGTGTGTGTGGGGTGTAGGGTGTGGGGAGAATAAATAAATAAAAATAAACTCCTGACTCGGAGAATACTGACTCCACCAAGAAACTTTTTCAGTAAACCCTAATTATTCGCTAAAGAGATAATTACTGCGATCGCTTACTGGCCAATCTTGATTTTCTCCACCGATAATTAAACGTTTAATATCGACAAAATCCTTACTTAATTGGGTCAAGGCATTGATTAAAATATCTAAAGCAATAAGATCGCTAGTACCGAGATCAAACCAACAACGTCCCCAAGTACCTAAGTATTCAAAATCGGTCATATTGTGCATCGGTGACATGAAGGCATTTTCGGCCATATCTGGATCGTATTCCATATAACTAATATCGATTCCCACCTCCTGTACCTGTAGATTTTCGGCATTGAAAGCCCCTAATTTACCCAAATAAAACCAAGAGGCAAAAACTTCTTCTACATACTGCTGTTCCATATTCGAGGGAACCGTCGAAAATTCCAGCCAAAACCAGACATCAAAAGGATTAAATTCGCGAAATTGTACTTCCATATTTTTTATAGGAGACTCGGAGACGGGAGACGGGATACAGGAGACAGGAGATGGGGAACTGGGAATTATGAATTGGGGAGAAGGGAGTATTTTCAGTGAACAGTGAACAGTGAAAAGACAGTAGGAAACTTGTATTTAATACTGCTGACTTAAAACTCAAATCTGATCACTGATAACTTACCCACTGATAACTGATTACTGATAACTGATTACTGATTACTATGCTGTAATTTCCAGAGAAAACTAGCGAGGAGATTGGTGATAATATGAGCGAGGATCGGGATTAATAAATTACCGGTGATGATGACGGTATAACCGAGGGCAAAACCGACAACAGTTGCCCAGATAACATAGGGCCATTGTTGGGGACCGCTAAAATGGAGGATACCAAAAATTAGACTAGAAACGGTTAAACCAAAGATATTTAAGCCCAAAGCTGGCAAAATCACCCCGCGAAATAATAATTCTTCACTTAACCCCGGCAGTAATCCAACCCAAATTAAATCGGGCCATGCTAAAGGTTTAATGACTAATTCTAAGTAAGAGTTAGCACTATGGCGATAACTAGGCCAAAAACGATAGAGAAGCCCACTAATTCCACTAATTGCCCCCGCTAAGGCTAATCCGAACAGGAAATCCGGGAGAGTCCAGCGAATTGCGGGAATAGCGATCGCACCGAAATATTGCCAAACTTTGGCGACTACCAGCAAGATAATCGCCGTTACCGCCATAATGGTGAGGACTTGTGTGCGTGTCAGGGGATCAAATTCGGAATTAGGGGAATTAGTCACGGATTCTCGGATAAACAGCGTAAAGAGTTGAAATTAGGGCGAAGAGATGCGAGGCTAACCCCGGCCCGTTGACAAACGATCGCACCGATCGCCTCTGTATATGAGTGTACCCTAATTGCTTTCACCCCTAGGGGTTCCGGGGCCACCTTCATTCTTGTACTATTTTCCTCGACAGCAATCAGTACGGTTTTTTCTTGACAAAAACTCAAAACTGTGCTAGAGCCGCAAGCACTGGCGGGAACGATCAGTGCGTCCACCTCCCGGCTCCAAATAGCATCGGGACTGGGCTGCTTGACCAATTGGGGGGCGCGACTCAAACCCACCAAAACGCAGGGTAAAAAAGTATAACCGATTTCTTCGGCCGCGGCCTTGGGGGAAAGTTGCGGATCGAGGGGCAGCGGACTTAAAGCGGGAGCATGGGCCGCCGGTATTTGGAATTGTCGCACCACCAGATGGGAAATCACCGCTTCGGCCCCGGCAAGGGGATCCACCCCCTGACCATGGCGATAATTAGCCAGGGCAATGCTATCGGGAGCGTCGGGAAAACGGGCAACAATGGCGATCGCTTCCGCCCGGCCTTGGTTAATCAGTTTTTCTGCTCCCCGCAGCAAGCTGTCGGGATTGCCAATTGTTCCCCAACTGGCCCCGGAGGCTGCCTCTCGCAACTGCACATTTAGGGGGGCATCGGTGATAAGGTAATCGGTCAGATCTAAGCCTAGGGTGGCCCGGACAGCATCGGCAGCCTGAAGGTGTCTTTGCAAGAGGTCAAATTCAATGGCGCGATCGAATAGTAACCCGATGCGATTTTGATGGACGGGACTTAATCCCCAATCCCCCCGGGCAAAACGATCTAAAGCGTAACCCTCCACATAGTAGGTGTTGTCCAAAGGCCAGTAAAGTTGTGCGCCGTTGAGGACATTGGGATGGGTAATTAGGCGATCACAAACTTGGGCGATCGCTCTGGCCACGGGAATGCCATCCCCAGCATAACCGCCAATCGCTGCCCCGATGCCGGTGGGAATAATTAGTACGGCGGTATAGGGACGAGAATTCACGAGGCAGTGGTGACAATCGCTTCGACTTTGACTTGATTATTCTCGGTATCCACTTCTGTGATTGCCCAGCGCAAGGGTTCACCGCGTTTGGCTAATTCTTTTTCGATTTCTTGCTGCAGTTGTTGCGGGGTTTCCTGTAGGTCGATTTCGGCACTAATAAAGTGAGTGGTCATGGGAATAGTCCAGGATAGTTATCCCCTCAGTTTATCAAGATTTTGCCCTCTTGCGCTGACTTATCGGCTCTCTAGCCTGCATTATTGACTCTTTTGGATTTGGTGGGTAAAATGTATTCTAAGATACAGTCCTGCTGGCGAGCGAGTGGAAGGAACCACAAAGACACAAAGGACACAAAGATTGATCGATCCTGTGTAAGTTAAACTTATCACACAGAACCTAGAAG
>NZ_JAPZSS010000039.1:0-12451 GCF_027532015.1 Microcystis sp. LE19-131.1A
GCCCCCCTTGATTAGGGGGGTGCTGATCCCCCCTTAATCCCCCCTTGATAAGGGGGGTGCTGATCCCCCCTTAATCCCCCCTTGATAAGGGGGGTGCTGATCCCCCCTTAATCCCCCCTTGATAAGGGGGGTGCTGATCCCCCCTTAATCCCCCCTTGATAAGGGGGGTGCTGACAATTTTAACACCCACCTACTTAGAGGTAATTGTATTGACTAACTAATCTAGCTGTTTAGAGAACGGGATGACTTTTGAGGATTTTCGGCAGGGAACAGATAGATTGATCGAGGTGGGGATGAGGATGTTCCTGATTGCTTTTCATCGCTTCTAACACTGCCGGTAAAGCTTGGGGATCGAGATTCTGTAAAAAGTTTAATAGATCCAAACTCTCCCCCACCAAGTGCGTCACGTTGATCCCCTCGTAATCGGGTTGATAGTGTTGTAAACGTCTCACCCCTTCCCCCAAAAGAATTACCGCCCCGCGCCAGTTATTATTTTCTAGATGGTAACAAGCGACAGCAATCTGCAAAATGCCTTGATAAAAGGTTTTTTCAGGCTCTGCGGACTCCATCCACAAAGCCTCTAGGGTATCATGACAAGCATAGAATTGCTGGCGATTAAATTCGTCGATTCCTTGCCCAAAAGCGCTGGCTGTCATTACCCTATACTAATGCCCCTTCATCAATTCGCGGACTTCTTGGATATAGTCGAGGGAAATTACCTGTTCTTCCCCAGCAAACTCGTTATCGGGGGTAATAAACAGCATACAGTGACATTCTTTCCGTTCCCGCATCGGTACACAGGGACAATTCCAGAAAGTATTTTTTACCTCCGCTTCTTTGTCCTCGTAGTGACGACAGGGACATAAAGGAGCGCCTAATTCGTCCTTATGACGCGCTAATCCCTCAATTACTACGGCTGTCACCGAGAGATCGCTACAGAAATAGGTATTTGTACCTCTAGCGTACTGTTCGGCAAACTTCTTCATCGCCTCAAGACTCTTATCTGTGTCTGTGATCTGGCTCATAGTTATCTTATCTCCCTAGCTTTCTACAAAAAAACTTTTTACTATCCTATCTCGATCCGCTTCCCCTTGGCTGAGGGGAATTTTTAGAATCTCTTTTGATTTTGCGACCGATCCCCTTGTTAATCTAATACGATAAAAAGACTCTCTTTGGCCAAAAGCTCGACTTTTTGGCCAGCAAACGGGAATTATGGAGGCAAAGTTCCTCAAAACCTGTCCTTGATTCCTGCAATCCCTGTACCCTATCAATACCAGAACATGATTTTATCTTTCTTGCAGACAAATAAAATTGCTGACGATAACACGCCTTGGTGGCTGAAAATTACCTCCCTTTATCCCCACTGTATCTACTATTTTGGTCCCTTTGCCTCCTTTGAGGAAGCACAACAGCATCAGGGGGGTTATCTCCAAGATCTAGAGTCCGAAGGAGCGCAAGGAATCAGTCTTTCGATCGAGCGGAGTAATCCCCATTATTTGACCGTTTTTGACGATGGAAGTCAGGATCTAGCTAAAACTTTTGCTTCCCATGCTCGAACCTTTTCTCGCTTTATTTCTTAAGTCTCCCTGTCCTCTTTGTCAACGGCAGAGCGATCGAGAGCTTTGCCGTGATTGTGGGCGACAATTACAGGCCTATCGTCAGAATAACCCGCTTTTTCTCTGGCGTAGTTCTATTCCCCTGTTTATCTGGGGACGCTATGAAGGTAAATTAAAACAGGCGATCGCTAAAATGAAATATGATCGCCATCCCGCTCTCGGCTCTTTGCTAGGCAGTTGCATGGGGGAAACTTGGCTGCTGCGTCCTCCCCTCACCGATAAACGTTTGACGGTGATTCCTATCCCTCTCCACCCAGAAAGGTTAAAGGAAAGGGGTTTTAATCAAGCAGAAGTCATTGGCGAAGGTTTTTGTCGTTTAACCGGTTATCATCTGGCTAGTCGCGGATTAATTCGGACTAAGAACACGGCAGCCTTGTTTAGTATGGCAGCCGAGGAAAGAAAAAGGACGATGCAAGCGGCTTTTCAACTGGGGAAAAATTTACCGAAATCCGTGCCGATTCTCTTAATTGACGATATTTATACCACAGGAACCACGATCGAGGAAGCTGTGCAGGTTTTACGCACAGAGGGATATCGGGTAGTCGGTGCGATCGCTCTTGCTAGTTCCAAAATTAGCTAAAATGCCCAGACGGAATCAGTCTAGGCATTTTAGAGTTAGATTAAATTAAGTGCGTTTGATCTTGTCGTATTGACTGATGAAAATCAAACCGATAGTGGCGGGGATCAGGACGATAACCGCACCTAAAACAAGGCTCCAGAGAAAGTTAGCTAAAGAGGGTGTCATGATAGATAAATCCTTTGTCATATTTTCAAAGACTTAGTTTTTTATCTTATCACCTTGGGCGAGAAGGCCCCCAGTTCCACGACCAGATAAATGCGATCGCAGGTTTTATATGTCTTCAATCGCTGAAAATAAAATCTCCCTTGACTTCTCAAGGAGATAGGGATGTTTGACAATGGGTGATAGTTACAAAAGTTCACACTAGACTGGCAAAGATTTTTATGGCTACTGACGATCGCAAACGGCGCATTCTCGATCATCTCTCCAGAAGTACCACTGGTGCTGACTATATTCCCCAAAAACCGCTGCCAATTGTGGAAACTCCCCCGGTGGCAGCGGAACCCGTGGCAGCGCCGCCTCCAGTAACTCCTTCACCGGAATTAACCGCTAAAGAGCGCAAAAGAAAGATAATGTCCCATCTTTCCATGAGTAGTGAAGATTTTGGCGAAATTACTAGCACTACCCCCCAAGAAAAGCGTAAACGCCAAATTAACGACCATCTGCGCCAAAGCCAAGGATAAATAGGGTTTGCGGCAAAAAGTCTTTCGTGGAGGCAGGGTGTGGGGTGTGGGGTGTGGGGTGTAGGGTTTTACCGATTTTGAGGGAGTCAATTACCTAATTTTTAGGGAAAAAGTCCCTGAATTTTCCCCCCAATCACTCCAATGGTCGGCACTTTTTGAGGGAAAAAAAGTCTAAAAACTTTGTTGGATAAGGTTTTTAGATTTATTCAGCAAACCCTAAATAGTAAGGAGTGAGAATTAGCAACTAGGCATCTTCTAGACTGTTCTCACTCCCTCATTTTCTGCTGTCGATGGCAATAATGACAGTTGTTGCAAATCAGTTCCTCGCTCTGGCAACAAGGGAATGTTAAAGTTAGTAATGAGCGCTTCGGTGATCGGATGACGTAATTTTTCTGTGGAACCCACATGATAAAAATGCTGTTTAGTATAGATATAAAACTTATCAGCACTCCAATTTTTTTTAATTAAAGGATTGCTTCTAAACTGATTACTGTGCCAAGTGGACAAAATAAACCGACAAGAAATATCCTTTAAAATAGTCACCAAACAATCTTCATCCTCTTGAGACCAAGAGTTAAAATAATCGGTGTGTCTCCCTAAATAAGGAGGATCGAGATAGATCAAGTCTGTTTTTTGCCAATTAGATAAAGTCTCTCGAAAGTCAGCAACTTGAAAATTATAATCAGTTTTAATAAGAATATTTTCTAGGGCAATAACTTGATTGACTATTTTGGTAATATATGCTTGAGAAAATCGTTCTGATTTATGACAGTAAGGTACGTTAAACTGTCCCTTACGATTGAATCTCATCACGCCATTAAAACAGGAGCGATTGAGAAATAAAAAATCTAGAGAATTAGGAGATTGATTAAATCTTTCTCGTACTTGATAATAATAACTTTCTCCCTGCTCCTTAAGAAATTGACCATTTTCTTGCAAAAAAAGCTTGACAGTTTTACTGGTAATAACTTGATTTTTTAGATTATTATAAAACTGGATAATATGAGTATTTGTGTCCGCAAGTAAAGCCTTTTGGGTATTAATATTAAAAGCCACCACTCCCGATCCAGAAAAGGGTTCTATCCAACGCCCAAAGCTCAGATCAGACACAATATTTTTAACATCTTTTACCAATTTAGTTTTAATTCCTTGACACTTAATCGGTGGCACAAGTGGCGTTAACTTCACTAAACACTCTCCTCATCAATAGTAATTTCTATCCACAGCAAACTTAGCTCCTGTTGGCTCGTGAATAAAGGTCAAATCAGGGTAAAAATTTTGTTGAGATACTAACTCTATCTTTAATTGGTTACATCTAGCAAAATTATCAAATATGGGAAAAAGAAGCAATTCTAATATCTTAGAGATGATTTTCGTATCAATAGATATAGTATATACCTTGAGGCAGTTTAAATTCAGTACAGCTGATCCCAGAAACCATGAGACTCTTGCTAGAACAAATGAACCAAAAAAATCTGGCTCTTCTCGGTTCTGTGTGATAAGTTTAACTTACATAGAAGCGATCAATCTTTGTGTCCTTTGTGTCTTTGTGGTTCGTTCCACCCCCCCGCTAGGAGGAATGTATCTTAGAATACATTTTACCCACCAAACCCAAGAGAGCCAAAATCTCTCGTCACCATTCTTGTCAGAATTATGAGAATTACGTTACATTTAGTTAAGATTTAATTGGCTGCGGGGATTAATCTCGAAAAAATAACCTAAAATCCTTGACAAAAACAGCTAAATGAGTTAAGCAAAAATCTTTATCCTAGAACCACTAAACAAACATGAAACTATCCTGGAAAACGATTTTACTGTGGACATTGCCCGCCCTTGTGGTCGGTTTTTTCCTCTGGCAAGGCACTTTTGCCACCGCCACCAGTAATATCGGCAATAACACCGCCACTACCCGCATGACCTACGGACGCTTTCTAGAATACCTAGACAGTGGTAGGGTTGTTAGCGTCGATCTCTACGAAGGGGGCAGAACCGCGATCGTACAGGCCCTAGATCCAGAACTAGAAAACCGAGTACAACGCCTACGGGTCGATTTACCGGCCAATTCCCCGGATTTGATCGCCCGTTTACGCGATTCTAAAATTAGTTTCGATGCTCACCCGATGCGGAATGAAAGCGCTTGGTGGGGATTCCTCGGTAATCTACTTTTCCCCTTTTTGCTGATTGCCGCTCTCTTTTTCCTGTTCCGCCGTTCTAATAATATCCCAGGCGGTCCGGGTCAAGCGATGAGTTTTGGTAAATCAAAAGCTCGCTTCCAGATGGAAGCAAAAACCGGCATCACCTTTGATGATGTGGCGGGAATTGACGAAGCGAAGGAAGAATTACAGGAAGTCGTCACTTTCCTCAAACAACCGGAGAAATTTACCGCCGTCGGGGCCAAAATCCCCAAAGGAGTCCTGTTAGTTGGCCCTCCTGGTACGGGTAAAACCCTGTTGGCTAAAGCGATCGCCGGTGAAGCGGGTGTACCTTTCTTCAGCATTTCTGGTTCGGAATTTGTGGAAATGTTTGTCGGTGTCGGTGCTTCTCGCGTGCGCGATTTGTTCAAAAAAGCCAAGGAAAATGCTCCCTGTTTAATCTTTATCGATGAAATTGACGCAGTAGGTCGTCAACGGGGTGCTGGTATCGGTGGTGGTAACGATGAACGGGAACAAACCCTGAACCAATTATTGACAGAAATGGACGGTTTCGAGGGGAATACAGGAATTATTATCATTGCCGCCACTAACCGCCCCGATGTTCTCGATTCCGCTCTCATGCGTCCGGGCCGTTTTGATCGCCAAGTAACCGTCGATGCGCCCGATTTTAAAGGTCGTTTAGAGATTTTAGACGTTCATGCCCGCAATAAAAAGCTGGCTAACGACGTTTCCATCGAAGCGATCGCCCGTCGCACTCCGGGGTTCAGTGGAGCAGATTTAGCCAATTTACTGAACGAAGCGGCAATTTTAACCGCCCGTCGTCGTAAAGATGCCATTACCCTCCTAGAGATAGATGACGCAGTAGATCGCGTTATCGCGGGTATGGAAGGTACTCCTTTAGTCGATAGCAAGAGCAAGCGCTTAATCGCTTACCATGAAGTGGGTCATGCGATCGTGGGTACGCTCTTAAAAGATCACGATCCCGTCCAGAAAGTGACTCTGATTCCCCGGGGCCAGGCCCAGGGTTTAACTTGGTTCACTCCCAACGAAGAACAGGGTTTAACCACGAAAGCGCAGTTAATGGCCCGGATTTCCGGTGCTTTGGGTGGTCGGGCGGCTGAGGAAGAAATCTTCGGCTATGATGAGGTGACTACCGGTGCCGGTGGCGATTTACAGCAAGTTTCTGATATGGCCCGCCAGATGGTGACTCGTTTCGGGATGAGCGATTTGGGTCCTTTGTCCCTAGAAAGTCAAGGGGGTGAAGTGTTCCTCGGTGGCGGTTTGATGACTCGTTCCGAGTATTCTGAGAAGGTCGCTACTCGCATTGATGATCAGGTGCGATCGATCGTGGAACACTGCCATGAAATTTCTCGGCAAATTGTCCGCGATCATCGCGAAGTGATCGATCGAGTGGTGGATCTGCTGATCGAAAAAGAAACGATCAATGGGGAAGAATTCCGGCAGATTGTGGCTGAATACGCCTACGTTCCCGAAAAAGAACAGTTTGTACCACAGTTATAGGTTGATTTCAATCTATAGGCGATCGGGTGGGTTAAAGCTCACCCGATTTTTTTATCCCAGTTAGGGTTTGCTGAATAAATGTGAAATGTAGGCAAGGTAAGAGTTTTGTGGCTTTTTTCGCGAAACAGGTGCAAGATTTTGAGAGAATCGTCGTTCAAAACCTTGCGTCTTCATCGGCCCGCGTCCTGTAGGGGCGAAGCATTCGGACAATCACCTATCGGTGAAACCGTAGATTTTCTAACCGAATGCTTCGCCCGTACTTTTTGCCGCAAACCCTAGTTAAGGGTTCAAAAGCGGCAAAAATAAGGATTAAATTGCCTAAAATCTGTAAATAGACAATTTAATTGATTATCATTCATTCTTAATTCTCCTGACGACCGACTACTGGCTACTGACTCCTAACCCTAACAACAATTTTTGATTTTTACAATTAGTTATCATCATCATCGTCATCGTCTTTATTCTGGTCATTATCATCGTCTTTTTGCCGATTTTCCCCGTCTTTATCGCTATCATCGTCTTTTTGCGGCGATTCCACCGTGGTGGGGACGTTTTTCGGTTCTTCGGCTTCTTTTCCTCCCTGACAAGCACCTAAAACCGTAGTCAAGGTTAACAGAATCAGCAAAACTAAGGATTTGATTTTCATGGTCTTTCTCCCCACTCGATCGATAAATATAACAATCTTAAGACTTTTGGGCGGTGGATAGTTTGGCCAATGCCAAGAAAGTGCATTCCCAGACTAAACGGGGTTGAACGTAGGCTAACAGCTGCCGGCGGGTTTTTTCCAAGATTTCTAAAATCGATCGCTCTCGTCGTCGTTGCCAATCCTCATACTGAAGATAACTCACATACCATAATTGGGTTTCCGTGTCAAGAGTTTGAGCGATAATTTTGGCTAATTCCAGTGCTTGGGAGAGTTTTAGGGGAAATTTGCTCAAAGATCGCGGTAAATCTTGGGGGAGACTGTCGAGAAACTCTAAAGCTGCGATCGCTTCTCCCGGGCTACCTTGGGCTAAACCGAGAATTGCCGGATAATTGAGAACGCGAGCTTGTCCGTTAGAGCGGAGGACTTGAGCGAGATTTTCTTCCGAAAGACGCTGAAAAGGGATATGTTGACAGCGAGAAACGAGAGTGGGTAGTAAAGAGGAGGGACTGGGAGCAATCAGGATTAAAGTGGCTTTTCCCGGTTCCTCAAGCGTTTTTAAGAGCGCATTTGCCGCCGATTCCGTCATGGTGTCTGCTTCCTCGATCACCACCACAGAGCGGGCCGATTCCAGGGGAGGACGACTTAAAAAGTTAGTAATCTCGCGAATTTGTTCGATGCGGATTTGCGGGGGAGCTTTGCGCTTGAGATTGCTTTCCTGTGCTTCTTTTGCGGTGAGCAGTTTGCCTTGGTGTTGATAAGTGGGTTCAATCCAGAGTAAATCGGGATGGTTGCCTCCCAGAAAGCGTTTCAGGATTAATTCCCTTGTTTCCGGAGATCGATCTCTAGTTAACAAGTCTTGACAGAAACATTTTGCTGCTAGATTGCGTCCAATCCCCTTAGCGCCGGCGAATAAGTAAGCGGGAGCGATCGAATTGACTTCAAGCGCTCTTTGTAGTAGTTCAATGGCCTGATTTTGACCGATTAACCTTGACCAATCTATCATCTTTTCCCTGCCATGGCTCGCTATTGCTGTTCCTATTTTGTCGGGATTTCTCCTCATCAGACCGGGTTTTTATACGATGATATATTAAGTTTGGGTGAATTTGAAATCATCAAGCGCCGGACCGATGTCTTGCTTTTATCGGAAGTTCCTAACGATGCTTTCTTTCCCCAGTTAGTGAAAGTGGAATTGTTTATTCATCCTCCCACTAGCTCGGAACTTCAGATCGATTTATTGGTAAAAAATCATGAATTGCCCCTGAGAACTAATAATCGTTGTCGGCGATTTTTTGAATCTATTCACCAGATTATTACCAACAATTATCAAGGTCAATCCCTGACCAGAATTACCGCTTAACCCGATTTGTTCCTGTCTCCGTCAACTGACAAAGACAGGGACAAAATGCCATCTTGGCTCTCTTGGGTAACGAACCACAAAGACACAGAGGACACAGAGATTGATCGCTCCTGTATGAGTTAAACTTATCGCACAAAGAATAAGAGAGCTGCTCTTTTTGGCACTTGATAGATTTATCGAGAAAAAATCGGTAATTGCTTTAATTTTTGCCTTCCTTTGTCGATGTGAGCGGGGGAAATTGACGACGTAAAAGCAAGGAATTACTCACTACCATAACCGAACTAAAAGCCATCAAAGCTGCTGCTAGGGCCGGACTGAAAGCTAGACCCCAACGGGGCAGTAATAAACCACCGGCAATGGGAATAGCAAAGGTATTATAACCCAAAGCCCAAAAAAGATTTTGTCGGATTTTTTGCCATGTGGCCAGACTTAAATGCAGAGATTGTACCACATCCTCCAGGCGATCGCTAATTAAAACGATCCCGGCCGTTTCCATAGCCACTTCCGTGCCACCAGCCAGAGCAATACCGATGTTAGCCTGTCCTAGAGCGGGAGCGTCATTGATACCATCCCCGACCATAGCGACGATTTTGCCCTCTTTTGTCTGTAGGTCGGCAATTAAGGCGGATTTTTCGGTGGGAGTAACTTGGGCGTAAAATTGACTAATACCCAAACTATTAGCGATCGCTGTCACCACTTCTTGGCGATCACCACTGAGTAAAATCACCTCTAAACCGAGTTTTTGTAACTGATTCACGGTTGTTTGAGCATCGGGACGTAATCGGTCCTGAAAAGCGATCGCGCCGAGTAATTGTTCTTCCATCCCCAGATAAATCACCGTTTTACCCGCTTGTAAAAGCTCTTGAATCCCCCAGATAGTTTCATCGATTTTAATGCCGTTCTGTGCCAACCATTGCCGATTTCCTAGAACAATTTTCGACCCCTGCACCCTTGCAGAAACTCCCAATCCGGCCACAGTTTGAAAATCTTCCCCCGTCAGGTTAGTAGGGGGAGTAACCGCGTCTAAAATCGCCTGAGCAAGAGGATGATTAGTCCCACTCTCCACTACTGCCGCTAATTGTTGAATTTCCAGGGAATTAAGGATAGAAAAACTCAAACAATCGGTAATTTCTGGATGACCTTGGCTAAGGGTTCCCGTTTTGTCAAAAACCACCGTTTGCAGTTGCGAGACGGTTTCCAAAACATCACCCCCTTTAATCAAAATACCCCTTTCGGCTGCTAAACTGGTTCCCACCAGTAGGGCCGTCGGTGTGGCTAAACCGAGAGCGCAGGGACAAGCGACCACAAGCACAGAAATCGCTAATTTTAGGGACAAAAGTAGGGGAGAAGTGGGTTGAATCATCTCGTGGTGTCCTGTGGTTGACCCTAACACCTCTGGAAAGAGCCTAGTTCCCCAAAAATACCAAAAGAGCAGCACAATTAGGGCAATTATCATCACTCCGTAGGCAAAATAACCCGCTACCCGGTCCGCTATCTTCTGCACCGGGGCCTTGCGAGTTTGGGCTGATTCCACAGCTGCGATAATCTTAGCTAGGGTGGTATCGGTTCCCACCTGACGAGTTTGCACGGCGATCGCACCGGAGAGATTGAAACTGCCGGCAATGACTAGATCTCCCATTTCCTTGACCACCGGCAGCGATTCCCCCGTTAACAAAGCTTCATCTACCGTGGTTCTTCCCTGAATAATCTCCCCATCCACAGGAATTTTTTCCCCGGGTAAGACGCGGACCCATTCCCCGACGCGCAGCTGTTCCACCGGAATCGCCACACCCACACGGTCATCTGTACTACCAATCAGGTGAGCCACTGCCGGTTGTAGGGAGGTAAGCGCTTCTAGGTCTGCGGCTGCGCGATGACGGGAATGCGCTTCTAGAGTCCGTCCGAGGAGAATAAAACCTAACAGCATGACCGGTTCATCGAAAAAGCACTCTAGACCGAGATTAGGAAAGATAAGAGCCAAACAACTGGCTATATAGGCGCTACCTGTGCCTAAACTAACGAGAGTGTTCATATTTGGCATACCGTGCCGTAATCCCCGCCAACCATCGATGAAAATATCGCGGCCGGGGAATAAAATGGCTAGGGTGGCCAAAGTCCAGTGAAAAGCAATACTTTGAAGGATGGGGATTTCTGGTCCCCCGATGTGGTGTAAGTGACCGATCAGGGAAAAAACCAGTAAACAACAAGCGATCGCTAATCGGTATAATTGTTGTTGCTGTTCTTTTTGTTGGTTTTGCCGACGTTGATTTTGTTGAGAAAGGGGAGTCGATGAGCTGCGCGGTTGGGTGGGGAATCCAATCGCGGTTAATTTTGCGGCTAATTGCTCTGGTGCGATCGCATCTGGTTGGTATTCAATCACGGCAATTTCCGTGATTAGGTTAACTTGGGCCGATTTTACCCCTTGATTTTGGCTGAGTTGTCTTTCTACGGCACTAACACAGCCGGCGCATTTCATGCCTTTTACGTCTAGAGTAGCGGTTTTTAGTCCAGTTTCGGCGGCTAGGATCATAGAAAAAGTAGGCAAGGATGGTCTTTACTTCTATCCTAGAAATTCTCGGCCGATTTTTAAACTATTTTGGCGTGTAGGGTTACAGATAGCTGAAATTTCAGGTAGCCGATCTGGTAGTGGACTGACACAGCTAAAATAGGGCAATAGATAAGCTCAACTGAGGACATCAATCATGGGAAGAGGTAGGCGAGATAAAGTTCATCTGACAGTCGCACAACGAGAAAACTTTGAACAAATCAGTGGGGGAGGGTTCATAACAGAGTACGCTAATCGGCATAACACGCTTATCGTAATATTATACGGAAAACTTCTTGCGATCGCTCCATTTGAGCGTAATATACAGAAAGATTCTTAAAAAAATGCGTATTTAGCGTCATATACGGCAACTTTCCGCATAATATATAGTTAGGCACACCTGAAATTCCTGACATGGCAAACGTCTTAATCATTGGAGGCAGCAGAGGGATTGGGGAGGCTGTTGCCCGACACCTCGTTGCCAAGTGCGATCGCCGATCTTGTAGGGTGGGTTAATGAAATGTAACGGTGCGATTCGTTTCTAGGGGAATAAATAGCCTAGAGTGCCGATAAAACAGCATAACTGACAAAAAGGATGTAGGTGAAAGACCTACCCTGTAAGGGACACAGTGACTCCCGACCTGCCCCCAGTGACTGGACTCGGAAATCTAGAGGCTGAAGCGGGGAACAAGGACGCAATCAGAGCCAAAACAGATAGGCGCAAGGAGCGTTAACGGGGAGTATGATCGCCGCTCTTGTAGGGTGTGTTAATGAAATGTAACGCACCTTATCTAATGTTCAAAATTCGTGCGTTACGCTAACGCTAACACACCCTACATCATATCGATCGTCAAGATTAAGTGATTGCCAAAGCGATCGGGGCATAACACAACGTTGCACCTGACTTAATAAAGCAAAGGCTTTCTAAACCTATGACCATCCGGTTCTACGACTATAAATGCTCCTGCTAGTTCCACTTCGGAGTAATTTTTGATGATTCGCGCTAATTCCCCATGAACTGCATTAACTGTCGTGGGTAATACCCGAAGGTAAATAACTCCAGTTCCAACTGCTCTGACAAAAACAAGATTCCCGTAATCCCTATCTCGTGTGACGAGGATACGATTTTCTTGCTGAGATGTCCTAAGTATTTCTTCATCACTAGCTTGTGATAGACCAAGCTGAGCAACAAGAACCACATCATGTCCGGCATCAATTAGAAATCTCGCAGTGATTGCGTAAACGTCTTGATCGAGAAGAAATTTCATTATTAAGCCGACACGAGTTTAATGTCTTCAGCCGCTACTAAAGCGATAGCATATTGCAGACAAGCACGAATGTCTTCAATTT
>NZ_JAPZSS010000002.1:0-10245 GCF_027532015.1 Microcystis sp. LE19-131.1A
AACAACTACCAAAAAGCTAGAAAGAGATATGCTAGAAAGCATTTAAGAGTAAGTAGGCAACGTAAAGGCTTTGTCGAAAAAGAGGCATTGCGCGTCATTAAATCTAACGATTTCATCGCCTACGAAAACTTAAATATTCAAAGCATGGTAAAAAACTCTAAACTTGCTAAATCTATTAATGATGTGGCTTGGTCTATTTTTCGACAATGGTTAGAATATTTTGGTTTTAAATATGGTAAGGCTACGGTAGCAGTAGCCCCCCATAACACGAGTCAAAATTGTTCTAATTGTGGTCAAAAAGTCCCTAAATCTCTATCTACGAGAACCCATACTTGTCCCCATTGTGGTTATGTAGAAGATAGAGACATTAACGCCGCTATCAACATTCTCAAAAAGGGACTAAGTACGGTGGGACACACCGAAACTAATACGCTTGGGGAGAGATTCCCTCTGGCGAATGCTGGATACGTCCTGCCAGATTAAGGAAACTCTATGAACCAAGAATCCTTCGCTTTTAGCGACGGGAGTGTCAATATGCTATTTGGTGGCACGTCTGAATTTTCCACAAATGCTACCCCCCCAATCTCCTATCAAGTGGTTAGCTCACTTCCTGGGCGAATCCGCTTGCGCGTCCCTTCCCTGCGCCAAAACCTAACAGGACAAAATATTCTCCAGAGAGCGATCGCTGCTCTAGAAAGCGTTACCAGCGTCCGCATCAACCCCTTGGCTAACTCAATCATTGTCACCTTTGCTGAAGAGAAAATGTCTCCCGCACAATTAGAGCAAGAACTGGCAACTGCGATCGGCAAGGCCGTAGCTTCAGCGAACCCAGGGGCAGAAGTCCCCCAGAAAGCCGAATTCAAGGCGGAAAAACAAGTTCCTCGTCCCCCGGAAGAGAAATTGCTGGTGAGGGAAAATCTGGCCGATGCAAAGGTGGGACGGATCAAAACAGTGATCAGTCCCCAGACAGGGGAAAGTAAAGATGATAAAAATCCTCTAAACGAGATAACGAGCCAAACTTTAGTTTATCGGCAGCTGGAAGCCTTGCCCGTCAATTCTTGGCAGCGCCGGTGTCAAGAGCAGGCTGAATCGATCGAGAAACTAGAAGATTGCCTCGCCGCCTTACAGCCGGTGGCAGCGATCGGTTCAGCTTGGCTGAGGCGGTGGTACGTCCACAGTCCGGCAACCATAGATTGCGCTGCCAGCACCGGCAGTGGTGCGCCAGTGGCGTTCCCCAAAACCCCAGAGTCTGAGGCACAATGGCAAGAGTTGGCAGCGGGGCAAAGGCAGGCGATCGCCCAATTGGAGCAATGCCTTGCCGATGTGCAGCGCCTAGCCGTTATTGGAGAAGCTCGATTGAAAAAATATCGCAAATACCTTTAAAAGTTCCAAAATACAGGCTCGCAGTCTCTATTTCAGGTACGAGGAGCGCAACTGATTAGGCTTTGTCTGGGACTAAATTGCCAATTCGATCGAGCATTTTTACCCGAAGGGAAGAGAGGGGCCAGTTGTCTGCTCTCACCGGAGAATTGACTGCTAGGCTATCCTGAGAAACCCATACCGTTTCAACTAAACTAGATCTGTGAAAATCAAGGCTCTTAAAAATGACCGCCAAGCAAAAAATGATTTTTCGGCTGACTTCTCCCATCAACCGGTTTCTCTTCACGCTGACAGTGGCAATTTTCGTTTATTTAATCACGGGAGAATTTTACCAGGAATTGCGGTTTCTCTTGGCTTACGATCTAGCGATACTAAGTTATTTGAGTGTTTTAGCAGTGCAAATGTCCAAAGCGACTGCGGAAGATACCTTTCGCTTGTCTCAACAGCAAGAACCCAAGGGTATTAGCACTTTATTTGCTGTGCTGCTATTTTCTGGTATGGGGTTAATTGCTCTTTCTTTATTACTCAACAACTCGAAGCAATGGTCTCCCTTGTTGACGAATTTGCACATGGGATTATCCCTATTAGCGATCTTTTTGTCTTGGACTCTGGTACATACTTTTTTCGCTCTGTATTATGCCAGACTCTACTACGATGAACTATCCGCAGAAGATTCATCCGCTTACCGCAAAGGTTTAGACTTTCCCAATCAAGAACTGGTGGATTATTGGGATTTTATGTATTACTCTTTTACTATCGCTATGTGTTACCAAACATCAGATGTATCCATTGAAAGTGTTGCGATGCGACGCATGACACTCTTTCATTCCATCCTCTCTTTTATCTTAGTAGCAGTAGTCATCGGTTTAGTGGTAAACATAATTTCTAATCTCATTTAATGGTAAAACAGACTTCTAATATAACCTATGTATTCTGGTTGCAAGGCTCTGCCTTATTCATATATATCATTCTCCAGGTAGAACCTGAAAATGGCGTTACTAGGTAGAACTTGGGAACGAGGTAAAATAACCTGTGTGGAACAGACTTCTAGCCTGTGGAAGTGCCTAGGAAAGTGCCTAAGTTTTAAGAAATCAAGGTGAGTTTCTAGCATCAAAATAAATCATTAAAATGATAAGGACAGGTTTCAGGGATGTTAGAAGGGGGATAGTCAATCAAATACAGGTCAACTGCATCCGAATAGATCCCTTGCCATTCTACTTCTAGCTTAGGCTTCATTGATGGACTGTAGCGACGCTTAAGAGTGTTAGAGAAAGCTTTGATTTCGGCTTGCCAATGGCGATTACACTCAGGCTTATTAGCATAATCAATCTTCAGAAAGTGTTGCATAATTCGAGTTAGTAAGAAGACCACTGCTTGATAATCACTACGTCCCAAAGCTTCGATTTCCTCAATCAGGTTTTCCCAGTCCAATTCTTGTAAATTTTGTTCTTTTAATGCTTGGGCTTGTTTCATTGTCCATTGATAGAAATCTGTCTCGTAAATTTTATCGATAGCTATCTGACTCATAAGTTAAACTCCTGTTAGATTGCAATAAAAAAATTATACAAATATAGATAGCAGCGGCTTTATTAGTCCCGACTTACATAAGCAAAGACAAATATTTCCACTTAAGCTCAGTCTAACCTTAAACGAGGCAAATGTCTATTTGGGGCTCTTCTAGGTTCTGTGTGATAAGTTTAACTTACATAGGGTTGATCGATCTTTGTGTCCTTTGTGTCTTTGTGGTTCGTTCCACCCCCTCGCTAGGAGAAATGTATCTTAGAATACATTTTACCCACCAAAGCTGGGAGAGCCTATTTGGGGGGAGCATCACATTTTCGAGGTTTATCCTAAAACTGGAACCCAACAGAAGAACCCGGCTGGTGGTAGGGAGATGCAGAGAAATAGGATTGCGGTCTCGCGTAGCGAGTGCCTTCGGCAACGCAGATATTGAGGTGAAAGCGGCTACTTTGGAAGCGATGAGGGCTGAGTTGGAGAGAATCCGCATTAGAAAGTCTAGTTTACAAGCTTCTCGTTTCGTAGTAACGACTTCAGTCGTCCCTGATTATAACCGTTTTTTTAAAACCGGATTTGGCCTAACGCTCTTCTGGAACTTTCGGAAATCCCTGACCGAATCCAGATTCTGAATCTCTTGGTTGACAAGTGATCGCTAACTTTTTTTCTAATAAAAACTCAAATTTTGGGTTTCTGTTAGTTAGCGATAGCTTGAAGGCTTACCCCATAAGAGAGCTAGAGTTTAGAGACTGTAAGACTTTTGCCAGAGTCCTGAAAGAGCGCTAATAGACATCTCCAAGAAATAAATTAACAGAGAATTAAGTGTGATATAATGAGATTTTAGTTTTTTGAGCCATGAATAAACTTCTCGAACATATCGAAAGCAATCCTCTTTTGAGAGAATATGTTGTTTGGTTTGCCAACCGTAAACAACTAAGTTAACAAGCGAACTCTACAAACACTTTGGCATAGCTGAACAAGAAGAGGCATTCCGCAAAGGTTTGATTCCTTATTTACCATCGATAAAAAACAACAAGACTGAAAATTTAGAGTCAGATAGGAGGGCTTAAAATGGTCAATACAATTAGTATTGTCATCTCCAAAAATCCCGATGGATATTTAGTCAAATTTCCTGAATTAGATACGATTGATTACCAAGATAGTTCTCTGGAAGGGGTTTTAAATCGACTCAAAGATGCCCTAGAAACTCATCTAATTTCTTCGGATATCTCTCAAAAAGAGACAACGGTCGAATCAATTTTAAAGATAGTCGATAAGTTGACGAGCGATTTCACAGAAGAGGAGCTTGAGCGGCTTCCTTCTGACGGTGCAGAAGAACACGATCATTATCTTTACGGGAGTCCCAAGAAAAGGCAATGAAACAAATTTTTGCCGACACTTTTTATTGGGTTGCTTTAATTAATCCCAAAGATAATTGGCATCAACGAGCGAGAGAAGTCACGTCCAGTCTCAAAAGTGTTGAACTTGTGACGACAGATGAAATTTTCGTGGAGGTGCTGAATTTTCAATCAGCGCAAGGGGCAAAGATGAGGCGGCGTACTGTCGAATTTATCGATGATATTATGCAAAATCCCTGCCTTCAAGTCATACCGCAAAATCGAGAATCATTCCGGGAAGGCTTCGAGTTATACCGCTGCCGTTCGGACAAAGAATATAGCCTGACAGATTGTATTTCAATGACGGTTATGCAACGCTTAAAAATCAGTGAAGTGTTAACCCACGACAATCATTTTAAGCAAGAAGGCTTCATAATTTTATTTGAATGATAACAGAGAGAGAAAATTAAAATTTCAGTCCGCCCAAGCCATGAAGAATCATTCCCAAACAGTAGTTGAACACTTTTAATCAGCAGCAGGAAATACTGAGGATTCGCTATCGGTTGGGAGAGGGGGAGACGGCGGAGTTTCTGGAGTCTCAGGTGAAGGGGGAAGGGTTGAGAGGGCAGTTGGTGGAGTTGGAGAGTTTGCAGCAGGAGAAGGTGAGGGAGTTGGGGCAGGTGACGGGGTTGGAAAAGGCAAGAGAAAACCCATCCAATTAACTTATGTTAACTCTCGGTTTCGTGGTTCAAGAGGCTGGTCTAACAAGAAATGCTTAGTAAAACCTGCGGCGACGGCAGCAGCATATTCTTGCCATTCATCATTCTTACTAGAATCAGCCAGATCGCAGATCGCTTTAATAACCAAATGTCGGACGCGCTCAAAACTCTGCCAAATAGCTGCGCTAAAACCGTAACCCTCCATTTCTACTGCTTGAATCTTGCGCTGTCCAGCAGCGATGTCATCCCGAACCGCAGCATCAGCAATAACTTTTTCCCCTGAAGCAATGACTCCATAGCTAATTTTCGGGCGTTCTTGGGTGCCGTCTGGTCTAGCGACAGGAATTGGGGCTGTCCAGTCAGCAACGGCAGAGACCCGTCCCCACAGCAGAGCATCAGCCTTATACATAAAAGGCTCCGGTTTCTTGCCATCAGGCGTTAGCTTACCTCTCTCGTAGTAATAAACATCGCTGGCAATAACTAGATCGCCTAAGTGTTGCCCCTTACTGGCTGCTCCTGCAATCCCAACCAATAACATGGCATCAGGATTCCAGTGTTGTATGGTATCGTTTACCAAAAGAGCCGCACTTACACCCGCCATGTCAGGTAATTGGGCAACCACAATTTCATAATACTTCCCGTCTTGAAGCGGCAAGCGTTTGCGCCAGTAAGTCCGAGTTTGTCGATTAACTCTATCTTTGTCGGTCATATTAAACGCTTGGCAGACGGCTTGGCGTTCGATGGCGATCGCCGTTATGATGGCAAAATCAATTAGAGGAGTTTCATTGTTATCCATACAATCTCTAAAAATAATAGATATAAAAATATTATACTTTCCTTGGGATTGCCGATTAATCCAATCAGGAAATTCAGACCATCCAAATTGTTGATCGAAGTCTTTAAGACGGTTTAATAATTGATTAACTTTCTCTCTAAGTAAATCTCGATAGCAGCTAACATCCTGTTGGTTAACAGCAGTATTAAACAAGTTCAACTGATCCCTTAGCTGCTGTGAAAACAGGTATAAATTGTTCGCCATTCGGAAGGCATTTTGATTATTCTGGCTTGTCAAAAGCTTAATATCTACACATAATTGAATAATGAGTTCAGACTGATTTTTCAGATATTCATCAGTCCCATCATCCTTTCTGATTAAACAATTAAAAAATTCTTGCATAGTTAAATTTGGCATAACTATCTCCTCGAAAATCAGCCTATGTCAAGTGCTTAAATTAAATCTCATTTTGTCCATTCAATTTCATCTAAGAGGGGAAAAGCATCTAGAATTGACGTATATTTCTGGCGAATTAGTGTTATCAGTTCTCTACGTCGCTCGTCTGTCACTGCTAAGTTTCTGTCATTTGATAAATCTTCAAGCTCCCTAGTAAGTTGATATAAGTCAGAGGCTACCGTATGGGTAGTGATAGCATAAAGATTGGTAATCAATCCCTCAATAGCACTAAGTATCTCTTCCGTTTCTTCCCCTTTCCTGATAAAGAATTCTCTTACTTTAGTTGCTGTAACATACTTAGTTAATTCAGGACATTTAGCAATATTACATAATTTATCCTGAATTATACTAGATGAAAAAGAGGATAAGGATATAGTTTTTAAGTCTTTGCTGATAACGCTAACATCTACTCCATCAGATTCAGCCCATTGAATTGCTTGTTTTAAAAATTCACGAGCTAGTTGTGGACTTGTATTAGCAAAGGCAGCAAAAATATGAGAATCTTGAGAAGGTTTTGCGTGAATAGTCTTTTTACGAGGACTGGAACTGGTCTCCCAAATATGAGGAGTTTTTTTGATATCACCTTTTAAAGGAGTAAGTTTTCCAGGTGTGGTGCTAGGAGGAGAAAGGTGTTCATTCCAGCACTCTGCATCAAGCATGACTGAACGAGTTTCTTTCGGATTGAGTTTAAAGATATAATCTTTTGCAATGACCGCGCTTTGATAGGTAAGATGGTTAGGCTCTGGTTCGATTATTGTACCACGAGGTATCTTAACTATTTTTTCAGTATCAGTTGGATTTTTCAAGGTAATCGTGACTGGAAAAGCGTATCCTGGCATAAACTATTCTCCTATCCTATGTCCTAGTTTAATGTCTTCTATAATTATCTGACCTGATGAAACTAGCACCGCAATATCTGTTTCATCTCGATCATCCACTAATGACAAGTTCATAGCAGATAAACTATACAGATTTATGTCCTCAGTATCAGTAAGTTTTTCTGAGTAATAATTGACTAAAGGCAATTTATCATTCATCTGAAGAATTGTTGTCAGAATAACATTCAATCCTCCTAAAGTTAAAGCGGATTCTGAATCTTGATTTGAAGAAACAGATTGCAAGGTTTTATTGAAGGTAGCCGACATATAATCAGATAATCTGTGTCCTTGTGCTAGACGCACACGAAGTCCAACAGGAACACTCATCCGTCTTACTGAACCATTAATTCGATTTCCAACCTCTCGAAGCTGACTGGGGGTACACAGTTCATAATCCCCATCTGTTTCATCAGTGTCAAATGGGAAGAAAAACCAATCTTCCAATGAACGGACATTGGCCTCTTTCAGAAAATGACTAATATATTCCCTCATGTTGTAGGAAATCCATATCCCTTGATAGTTGTGAAGCAATTGAAACGATGGATAATTTCGTTCAGGATAATTTCGTTGAGTTCGTGGATAATCTCGTTCAGACCGACTGATAATAATTTGCCTAACTTGTCTCTGAAGTTCTTCAAAATAGCTTCTTATCTGCCACAATTGAGAAAAGAAATTTTGCCAGGATTCACTAGGCAGGTAAATATGACAAGTTATTGCTGGTTGATCGGCGACTAAGGAATAGTGTATGTGTCCAAAATCCATGTGAATATGTCTAAATCTTTCGCGTAAAATACGCTCGATGCAATTTGTACCACCTTCATCAATTCTGTCCCCAACAATTGTCAAGTCTAGTTCCAACATATATTTATTATCCTTTCGTAAAAATTGCTAATCATTGGACTGTTGAAGTTTCTCCGAGATCGCATCCCTGACAAACTCCTGCCAATTCTCCCTGCACCTGATTTGCTCTAGCATCGAGGGACTCACGCGCAGGGACAACTTGGCGATTAACGGTTCATCCCTATCGGTGGTGAATTGATGGTGTACTAAGTGTGGGTTTCCTCCTGGTCGTGCCATATCTACCTTGTCTGAACTGTTGCCTCAATAGTAGCACGTCCCCGAACAAAACAGATTCCGTTCGAGGTCATTGTCAGGGAACTGTGACTGAGTGATCGCCCTTAACTTAGTGGCATTCCACCCATTCTCTAGGGAGTAGGAGTAACAGGCGCTCGCCGTCGGGCTCTTCTGGGTTCTGTGTGATAAGTTTAACTTATATAGTAGTGATCGATCTTTGTGTCCTCTGTGTCTCTGTGGTTCCTTCCACTCGCTCGCCAGCAGGACTGTATCTTAGAATACATTTTACCCACCAAACCTAAGAGAGCCGCCGTCGCATTTGGGTCATGATTGAGGTGGGACACCTATTGGGACTTTTAGGAGAATTTGTCCTAGTTGCATTGTACACTCTCCGAGAACAGAATGCTTGGTATAAACAGCAATTTTCCCAAAAATATCAGACTTTAATTAATGCTGTACTAAAAAAATATATGCTAGAACATAATTGTTAATTCCGTTTCTGGTTCATAGAAAACCTTTACTTGAGCCATAGCATTTTCCCTTAAGCAGAATTCACGCCGCCTCCAGTTCATAATGCAAGACCAGAAGCTCATCGCCTGGCAGAATAGCCATCGCATATTCCCGCCCCTGACTGTCAGAAAATTCCACTAAATATTGATAGCGCGAACCTTTTTCATATACCTCAACCACCGTTCCCACCTGTCCGCTTGGCAAGCTGGGGACAGCTTCATAATCTGGCTCAACTAAAGTCAATCGCTCCCGAGGGACGGAGTTGAGGATGGCAACCAGATCTAAGAGTTTGATGTCTTTCATTTTACTTCACTTGATAAAGGCAGAAATTAGGCGAGGGTTAGGATTAATTAAGCCGACTTCCCAGATAGTTCGCAGTTGTGTTCCTTCCCGTTTTGGTATCGTCCAATCCACTTTAAACTGCTGGCCGAATTCCGTGACTGCTTGTTGCACAACTTCCCCCTCCAGGGCAGCCTGTTCGATGAGCGATCGCAAAACCTCAGCATTCTCGGCAGTTATTCCCAGACGAGAGCGAAAGACTCTGGCTTTATCTTGAATGTCGGGGTGAAGACCCTCGCTTGAGCGCGACGGGATGAAACCCCGACCAGTATAAAACAGCGAAGCACGACATTTCGAGGGGCTTCGATGTAAAAGCTCAGTGTTTATAAAATCTTGACAATCCGATGCTCTACAGGTTAACTTAAAATAAGTTGTTTGAGGTCGATAAACAATGATTGTCTTAGAAATGAAAGCAGTCGTCAAACCAAGTCAATGTTCTGCCATTGATGAAGCTATTCGTACAGTACAATTCATCCGTAATAAGGCTTTAAGGCTTTGGATGGATGCCAAGAGAGAAGACAAAATCGATAAATATTCTCTCAATAAATATTGTGCAGTTCGCAGCCATTCAGTTCAAGTTTGTCGATACTCTAAATTCTACTGCTAGACAAGCATGGTGGTGATTCGGTAGTAGTGATGGCGGCTTAATCCTTTGCCAGGTGTGCATTGTAGTCATGGATAAAATACCAAACAGTTCCCCAACGTGATTCTCCATTTTTTTAGAGAAAGATAGACTCTCTCTCACCAACCGAGAAATCCTTTGTCGAAAGGTATTATTTAATCTTTCAATATGATTAGTTTGACCAGTTTCTTTCCCGACTGGTCGATGACGTTTACTGGGAATTACTGTCTTATATGACTCCCAAAAGTCTGTGTAAGCAACTGCACATTGTCGGTAAACGCCTGGTAAACTGGCCCCAAAGTTTTTTGGCTGATTGACGACTCCTATCTCCGCGCATAGCAACCAATAATTTCCCTTGTATTTCTATCAATTAACCGCCAAATATAGACCTTTATCGTCTTAGAAAAAACAAAAGACCACATTTCATCACATTCCATAACCAATTTACCTTTTGGTTTGTCCGAAACCTTTATTTGACGGGGGACAGCCGCCAGTTTATTAGATCTCTTGCATAAGTCTAGACAAAATAGGATAAAATAGTCCAAGAGTTAAGATTGAAAGATGAATTACGAACAAGTAAAAACTTTAAAGCCAACAGAGTTCAAACGCTTGTGTGGCGTGTATCCAGATACATTTAAGG
>NZ_JAPZSS010000095.1:0-61355 GCF_027532015.1 Microcystis sp. LE19-131.1A
TTTTATATCTGAGGTTTTCTCTAATTTCAGTCTCTAGCCAATAATTACTATTAAGTTTGTTGGTGAGGAGATTTTCAATCATTGGTAGTACCTCGGAAATTGAGCGGCTCTTCTCGACTTTGTGTGATAATTTTTGCTTATGGAATCGTGAAATGCTTATCGGGTAACACTTTTAGGACTATTTTGTCGAAGAAACTATCAGTATAGACCTCGTTTCCACACAGAAACCAGAAGAGCCATTGAGCGAGATTCTTGACAAAAAAAAGAACCGTAGTTTTGTTGAATTTCGTTCTCTAACCAAGAGCCAATACTAATAGCTATCAATCGTTCTTGTCGTGCGCCATTCAAGGAGACTTGAAAACGAGAAAAGGCAGATTGAGAACTGTTAGGAGTGGGAGAAGGTTCTGAACGTTGGCCTCGATAAATTTCTAGCATTCCTAGAGTAACCACTTCGTGAATATAATAATCTAAAGCGCTCACAGTCAGGACTAAAGCGGCTCTGAGGATATCCGATACATCTAGGGCCGAAGTAGTCTGAGATTTGAGGGAATTGTGGATAGCGATCAAGTCACGAACGCGGGCAATGCTAAGGCGAAATTGTTCAATTGCTAACTGCATAAATCTCGGAGGTAAGACCGATAACTTTGTCTGCTAAGTCAGAAAAAATCTTTTTAAAGTCCTCTTGTTTTTCTTGGGCTTGATCTAACACTGTACCTTGCCATCCTAATTGTTCAGCAGTTAGCGCAAAAACGGGCGTTTGATGCTCTTGAGATAAGGCAATAAGACTATTAAAATCAGGTATTTTTACTAGAGTACAGCAAGCCGGTACACCATTCTGATCGTAGATAAATTTCGGTAGCATCATGCCATTTTTTTCTAGAGATGGAATCATTTTATCGCCAATATTTTTCTCGATTGTGTTAATCCAGTTTTCAAAGGCTTTTGTTTCTTGACCACCTCTGATTCGATAGTTTTGAACAATAGTTCCCAAAAAATGTAGGTTAACTTCGGGGAAGGGATAGTTGGCGGTTTTGAGAATTGGTAAAGCACTAGCTGCCTTAGCCCATTGGTGCCACTTAGGCAAGATTTTAGTTAAAGAATCGATAGCCATAACCGAGAAAAAATCCGCTGTGGTTGGCACAATAAAAAAGTTGCTGGTCATCAGTATATTTTGATTGATTGACCCCAAACTGGGACTCATATCGATTAAAATATAGTCAGCTTGAAATCTTTCGGCAGTTTTGTCTAATAAATATGTAATCGCACCGGGGAGATTTTTTAAAGCCTGAATTGACCCACTAAGTTCTTGAGCAATACCTAGGGTAACTTCATATTCAGCCAACCCCACATGACCGGGCAATAGAAATAAACGATCACGACCATCAATAGGAATACATTCCACAGCTTCAATTAATCTCGGTTGAGACTCAAAAGCAGGCGCTAAAGCTGTTTTAATATTAGAGTAAGTATTGTAGATTGCTTGTAGTCTTTCCTCCCTATCTTCACTTTCATTATTCAAAGCCATACCAGTTAAGTTACATTGGGGATCGGTATCGACAATAATTACTCTTTTGCCCTTCTCAGCAAGCATCCAACCAAGGTTAAAAGTGGTTGTAGTTTTGCTCACTCCACCTTTATGATTAAAAAAAGCTATTTTTTGCACCATGGCATTAATTATATTTGAAGATTGTTGCCCTTGGTCATTATTGTAACATCAGTGTGGAGATTTTGCCATGACTTCTAGGCTAGAATCAGAGTTTCGGATTACTCGTTTTAATGCCTAGCAATTAAGGAAAAATTGCGCCATGGTTTCCACCCTAACAGCCCCAATCGGATATTTAAGCAATTTCATCGGGATTAATGCCCAATTCTCGCAGCTTTTGGGCTAATTTTTCCGCCCGTTGTTGTTCTCTTTCTTTGGCTAATCTTTCCTGTTCTTTGGCTAATCTTTCCTGTCGGGCCGACTCTTGAGGGGTGGGAACCAATTCACCTGATTCGGTGAAATAGCGCAATTTATTGGCAAAAATTCCTAAATATAATCCTAGTTGCTTACTCCATAAATAACCGTTTTCATTGGGGGTAATCGGTTGGTATTGTCCCTCGATTAAAGTGAATCCTTGCCATTCTAAAGTATTAGGATCAAACCAAAAATATTCAGGAGTCCGGAAAGTATGCTGATATAGTTCCTTTTTGGCTTTTCTGTCCACATTAGCGGTGGAATCGGAGAGAATTTCGATGATTAAATTGGGATATTTACCCCCTTCTCCCCAGACAACCCAACTTTTCCGGGGACGTTTCTCTGTATCTAAAACCACGAAGAAATCTGGTCCACAAAAATCTCGCTGTTTTAGTTGTCTTTCGTTATAATAAATAGTCAAATTACCCGAGGCATAGTAATCGTTTCTATCTTGCCAGAGCCATTCAAGACAAGATAATAATAAAATAATTTGTTGTAAATGCAGATCACTTTCCAAGGGTGGTTCATCACTCCATAAATCGGTGGGAGGACAGACAATATCGGTAGCAATATCTAGGGTTGTCATCGTTTATAAACCCATTGAGTCAATTTGGGGTGATTCTAGCAACAAGCCACAATCAATACAATTATATTATAAGTCCGATCGTTTTGCTTGTATATAGGGTGTTAGGAGTCGGTTGGGGAAGTCAGAATATCATGACCTCAATCCCCTTGGTTGAAGGACTTATAAAAACCAGAAAAAAGCAACTAAAATAACAGTGAGAGTGGCGGCAAAAATGAGAGCGTATTCAATTTTTTGATTGATAATACCAATAACCATGACTAGGGTAATTGCCAGAAGAAACACACCGATATAGACTAGATTTTGAGAACCTGAATTAACTAAATTATTATTTAAAGTCGGTGTGGGTGTGGGAGTTTGTAGAATTGTTGATGAGAGACTAATCGTAGAGGTAATGAACATAAATATTTATGACTACCATAGAACTAATTTTATACAGTAAACCGGACTGTCATCTTTGCGAAGGGTTGCTAGAAAAACTAGAAAAAATCCGTCAACCGGAGTGGCAGTTAGAAATTAGGGACATTACCAGTCGAGAGGATTGGTTTAACGCTTATCAGTACGAAATCCCCGTTCTCTGTCAAAAACTGGCCACGGGGGAAAAAATCCTCCCTCGTCTTTCCCCCCGGGCAAATGCCGAACAATTAGCCCGTCTTTTAGCCAATAATTTAACCTAGGGGCTAATTACCCGGACTAGGACTAAGGACCAGACTAGGAGAGGGAGAAGACTGGGCGACTGGTTGCGGTTTGGCTGCGGGTTGAGTTTGATACCATTTAAAGTGTTGGTAGGCCGTGCGCGATATTTGTTGAATCAGAGTCCTAGCGTTACTATCATTGTGGGGACGTTTGACCATCACTGCTCCTAGATAGCGTTTCCCGTTGGGCATATCAATAATCCCCGCATCCGCTAACATTGAGCCAATATCACCGGTTTTATGGGCAATATCGGCGGATTTCTCGATACCTTGGGGCAGCAGGGTGCGAGTGCGCGTTTCCTGCATAATATTCAATAGACGATCTCGGGAACGTAAACTAAGTAATTCCCCTTGATTAACTTTTCCTAAGATTGTCACCAAATCTCTCGGACTTGTGGTATTAGTTCCTTCCAAGTCTGGTAAAGGGTTATTAATTACCGTACTGGTCAAACCCCAAGCTTGAAAACGCTGATTAAGAGCCTTTTTGCCGCCCATCCGCTTAATTAACATATTAGTAGCGGTATTATCGCTAATTACGTTCATTTTAGTGGCGGTTTCTAGGGCAGTATAGGTTTTATTCAATCCTAGATACTGCATATCCCCAGACCCACTGGCCAGGACATCCTTAGTGGCCACAAGGGTTTCATCGAGACGAATTTTCCCCGCGTCCACATCCTCAAAAAAGGCCACCAGAATCGGGATTTTAATCGTACTAGCGGCAGCAAAAATAGTATCTCCGCGAAAATTAGCGTAAGCACCGTTATCAAGGTCAATAAATAATGCTCCCGCCTGTAATTTCGGATATTTGACCGCTAAAGCCTGTAATTTCTGGTTAAGGCTGCTGATATTTTCGTTTAAGACTAAGGTGGTCGGTTTTGGGGTGACGAGTTTGAGAGTCGGGGAATTAGTAGCGGTGGGTTTTGGGTGTAGGGGTAATTTGCTCGGATCCACCACCGTTAAAACCGTACCAGCGATCGCACCTAAACCGACACCAAGGATAGAGAAGCGAAGAACCTGAAGGAGAAAAGAAGCGATTAGGTTGGGTTTACGCTGTTTTTTTGTCCTTTTAACTGGCACAGGCCTTTTGTTATTGTTTGAGTCCACGGACCTAGGGGACTCAGGGCCAGATTGAACTTTACTAGGACGACGAGTTACTTGACGAGTCACGGTTTTCCTCAAGGGTATCCAGATTTATTATCGGTCGCTAGGAGAATTTTTTTTCTTGCCCTTGAGACTATCAAGACCGAGAAAAAGTTGCCCGATACTTTCAATATGACCGATAATACCCCGCAGCAGGGCTAATTCCTCCACCGTGGGCCGGGCCCGATGATAAAATTGCCGGAATTTCTCCATCCTAGCGGCGGCGGTGTGGGGGTAAAGATAGCCAATTTTGAGCAAAAAGCTCTCTAAGTGCTGATAATAGCCTTCTAGAGCCTCAAAAGTGGCATTAGGGAGCATTTCTAACGGGGGTTCGAGCCTATTTTCCGTCGCCATTTGGTACAGTTCGTAGGAGCAAACCGCCACCGCTTGGGCCAGATTAAGGGAGGAATATTGAGGATTAGCGGGAATACCGACAAAACGCTGGGCGTGGTTCAGCTCGCTGTTACTTAAACCCCGGTCTTCTGGCCCGAAAATTAGGGCCGATTCTAGGTTAGGGGTGAGTAACCAGGGTAAGGCGGTCCGGGGTGTTTCGAGGGGAGTATTCAGGTGACGGGGTTTCGAGGTGGTGGCAATGATGCGATGACAACCCTGCAAAGCTTCCCCCAGGGTGGCTACCTGTGAACAGTTTTCTAGGACTTCAATTCCGTGTACTGCCATGCGTCGCGCTTCTTCTGCAAGGATATCACAGACGGGATTGACGATAATTAAGCGACTTAAGCCCATATTCCGCATAATTCTGGCAGTGGAACCCACATTTAAGGCTCCAGCTGGTTCAACTAAAATAATTCTCAGGCGATCGAGTGGGGAACTCGGATTATTTTCATCTACACTCATAGATAAGGCGCAGTTTTTGACTTTTTAATTTTAATCATGGCACGTCAGCTCTCGAAGTCCGATCTTCCCAGTAAAATTTGTCCCGTTTGCGGTTTATCCTTTACTTGGCGCAAAAAGTGGCAAAACTGTTGGCATGAGGTCAAATACTGTTCAGAACGCTGTCGTCGTCGCAAGTCCTCGGTGAATCAGTAAAAAGCCGAGAATTTTAACTATCAAATAGGCACTCTTGCAAAAGGCAATTTTTAGCTGAGGACTTAGATGGGTAATTAATTTTGCTTAGGTACTCTATTCGCTTTTAATTTTACGGCTAATTTAGTAAGCTGATATTTGGCTAAATTAACTTTTTCTTAAGAGAATCTCAATGCACATTGCCTGGTTAGGAAAAAAATCTCCTTTTTGCGGTAACGTTACCTATGGGCGAGAAGTGACTAATTCCCTGCTCGATCGAGATTATCAAGTCAGTTTTCTGCATTTTTCTTCCGAAAAACCCACCGTAAGCGATTGGCCCGACTTTTACGACGAAATCACCCTGCCACGTCTCTATAGTTCCCAAGTCTATACTATTCCCACCCTGAAATCGAGTCGGGTTCTACAGGATAAACTCAGGGAACTGAAACCCGATCTAGTTCATGCGTCCTTACCCCTGTCTCCCCTCGATTTTCTGCTACCGGAAATTTGTGAGTCTTTAGATTTGCCTCTGGTGGCGACTTTTCACCCGGCTTTTGATAGTAAAATTCGCAATCTCATCTCTAGTACCCAATTATTAACCTACCAACTACACGCCCCTTTTTTAGCTAATTACGATAAAGTAATTATTTTTTCCACCTCTCAACGGGATTTTTTAGTTAAATTGGGAGTTCCCGAAGAAAAATTAGCAATTATTCCCAATGGGGTTGATATTAATAAGTATTGTCCAGGACTATCGAATATTAAAGCTCAATATAATGCCGATTGTTTATTTATTTATCTCGGTCGGATCATGCCGGAGAAAAATGTAGAATCTTTATTGAAAGCCTGGAAAAAAACCAATTTAGGGGATAGATGCAAACTGCTCATTGTTGGAGATGGTCCGTTAACTCCTTCCCTTAAACCTTTTTATGGGGAAGAAGATGGTATTATCTGGTTAGGTTTTATCGGCGATGAAAATAAACGAATTGAAATTCTGCGCGGGGTTGACGGCTTTATTTTACCCTCTTTAGTGGAAGGTTTATCGATTTCCCTTTTGGAAGCGATGGCCTGCGGTGTTGCTTGTCTGGCTACGGATGTGGGTGCCGATGGGGAAGTGTTAAAAGGTGCGGGAATAGTTCTAGATACTAGAGGACTAATTACCCAATTAAAAACTCTCTTGCCTGTATTACGAGATCATCCCGAATTAACCACAATTTTAGGTCAAAAAGCCCGTCAAAGAGTTTTAGACTCTTACACTCTTAGCAAAAATATCGATCGCTTACAGTTAGTTTATCAAGAAGTGTTAGCTCAAAAACATTCTTCTCTTAGCTACTTTCACTAAGGAATTTATATGACGATTGCCCGGACAATTTGCTTGGGATTTATGGCGGTAATTTTAGCGGGAACTTCCCTGTTAATGTTGCCTGTTTCTACCACTAGCGGCACTTGGAATGATCCAATTGTTGCCCTCTTTACCTCCACTTCTGCTGTCTGTGTCACGGGTTTAGCAGTGGTAGATACGGGTACTTATTTTTCTTTTTGGGGTCAATTATTTATCGCTTTATTAATTCAAGTGGGTGGACTGGGATATATGACCACTACCACTTTTTTAATGTTATTAATTGGGCGAAAATTTGACCTGAGACAGAAGTTAGCAATTCAAGAATCTTTTGATCGACCTTTCCTACAAGGTAGTCAAAGTTTAATGAAATCAGTGATTGCTACTACTTTAGTTTTTGAGTTAACAGCAACTTTTGTTATGTTAACTGTCTTCGCCCAAAAGTATGATTTTAGATATGCGGTGTGGTTATCTTTATTTCATAGTATTAGTGCTTGGAATAATGCGGGTTTTGGCTTGTTTAAAGATAACTTGATGTCCTATCATTCTTCAATTATTATTAACTTATCTATCACAGGACTGATCATTTTTGGAGGTATCGGTTATCAGGTAATTATCGAGTTTTACACTTGGTTTATTTACCGCTTTCAATATAAACGAAAAGGCTTTGTTTTTTCTCTTAACTATAAAGTTGCTATCAGCACAACTATATTTTTATTAGTGATAGGAACCTTGGCTTTTTTACTTACTGAACAGGGAAATGGTGACACTTTGGCTAATTTATCACTGAAAGATAAATTGCTGGGTGCTTGGTTCCAATCGGTAACATCGAGAACAGCAGGATTTAATACCATTGATATTGGTAAAATTTCCGTAGAAGGTTTATTAATTACCATGGCTTTGATGTTTATAGGAGCCAGTCCTAGCGGTACAGGGGGAGGTATTAAAACCACAACTTTTAGGATTTTATATAACTGTACCCGCTCGGTTTTACGGGGACGTGAAGAAGTGACTCTTTATCAAAGACGCATTCCTATGCCGTTAATTTTAAAGTCAATGGCGGTGGTTTTTGGTTCAGTTATAGCGATTATTATCTCCACCCTAGCTATCTCATTTGTGGAGACAGATTTTAAAATGATTCAACTATTTTTCGAGGTAGTTTCTGCCTTTGGAACTGTCGGCTTATCTATGGGAATAACCGCCGCTTTATCACCGATTTCTAAGTTAATTATCGTTTTTATGATGTATCTTGGACGGGTAGGAGTTATACTTTTAATAGCGGCCATTATCGGCGATCCGAAACCAACAGTTATTAATTACCCCGAAGAAAACCTTTTAGTGGGATAATTAATATCAGTTATCAGTTATCAGTTATCAGTTTCTCTTGTCTCCTCACTCATTGACACTAGCATTTTAAATGCGTAACAGTTTAACTTCTTATGCAATCAATTAAATTTTTTAGTAGTATGCGTCCCCAAAATCGCCAATTTGCCGTCATCGGATTAGGCAGATTTGGGCGAGCCGTTTGTGAAACCCTACGCAAACAAGGTTATCAAGTGGTAGGGACAGATATTGACGAAGGATTAGTAGCACAAGCGTTATCTGATCGAATAGTAGATAATGCGATCGAGCTTGATTCTACCAAACCTAACGCTCTGCGAGAAGCGGGAATTTTTGAAACCGATACGGTGATTGTCGCTATTGGTAAATACGTGGAAGAAAGTATCATTACTACTCTCAATTGTAAGGAAGCAGGGGTTAATTTTGTCGCCGCTAAAGCCTCCACAGAAATCCATGGAAAATTACTCAAAAAAGTTGGCGCAGATTTAGTAGTGTTTCCCGAATACGATGCCGGTTGTGAGTTAGCGCACCGTTTAACTAGACCATCAATTTTAGAACGATTTGATCTCGATCCCGAACATAGTATTGTCGAGTTAAAAGTCCCGGAGGCTTTTCACGGTAAAACCCTAGCAGAGTTAGAAATTCGTAATCGTTATGGGTTAAATATTGTCGCTGTCGGTAATGCGGAAAAATTCAAGATTAACCCCAATCCCCAAGAAAGATTACACAAGGATTTAGCCATGGTGGTGATTGGTTCTAACCGAGATATTCAGCGTTTACCGATTTGACACTCCCCGCTCTAAAGAGACGGGGATTCTTGGTTCACAGAGATTACTTGCTTAGACAGAATTGCTTCTGAAAAAGTAGAGGTATTCTCTCCCCAAGCGTTTATTGGATCGAGCCCAAAGGTTCCGGTATGCCCTACCGTACTTAGTCCCCTTTTAAGGATGTTGATTGCGGCGTTTTCATCCCTATCCAAAACACATCCACATTTGCACTGATGGGTTCTAGTCGATAAAGATTTTTTGACAGTTTCACCACAGTTTGAACAGTTTTGGCTTGTATAATTCGGTGAGACAGCAATCGTTATCTTGCCGAATTTAACCCCAAAATACTCTATCCATTCCCGAAACTGATACCAGGCCGCATCATTTATCGATTTAGCTAGACAATGATTCTTGACTAAGTTCTTAACTCTTAAATCCTCGTAGGCTATCACATCGCTAGAGTGAACTACGCACCTTGCTAATTTCACAGCAAAGTCTTGACGTTGCCTATTTACTTTAAGGTGAGCTTTAGCTAATCTTTGTCTAGCTTTTTGACGATTTTTACTTCCCTTTTTCTTTTTAGATAATCGCCTTTGAAGTCGTTTTAATCGTTTCTCGGACTTTCTCAAGAATTGAGGATTATCAACCTTGTTGCCATTGTTATCTGTATAGAAAGAAGCCAAACCTACATCTAAGCCAATACACTTACCTGATGGTTTAACATCTTCTTTAACGTCACAAGAAAGGACAAATTGACAATAATAACCGTCCGCTCTCCGAATCAACCTAACCCGTTTAATATCGGATTCTTGAAAGTACCCTAAATCCCAAGTTCCTACCAACTTAAGAACACCAATGTTTTTCTTGTCAGTGAACTTAACAGTTTTAGGGCTAAGAAGCTTCCATCCTGATTGTTTGTATTCAACAGAGCGAGATTTTTTAAATTGAGGATACCCCTTTTTGCCTGATACTTTACGTTTACAGTTGTCGTAAAAACGACTAATTGAACTCCAAGCACGTTCAGCACTTGCCTGTCTAGCAGTTGAATTAAGTTCATCGGCAAATTTAAAGTCCTGAGCTAATTCTTTAGAATATCGGTATAAATCGTTCTTACCCGTACCTTTTGTATCCATCCATAACCTTACACATTTGTTACGGATGAATTGAGCAGTACGAATAGCATCGTCTATGGCTTGATACTGTTGAGTTTTAGCTTTAACTTTAAACTCTAAGACAAACATTTTACGCAGGGGGGACTTAGACAAAATCAGTATAGCACAATAAAAGTTAAGTTAACAAGATATAGTTTAAAAAGCCGTCCTAAAAGGACGGGGCTTTAACCCAAAATTTCGGTAAATTTTAGTCAAACATTTGATTTACTTAGTTTCTAATCCTCTTTTTAGGTAGGAGAATTGTCAGAGCCTTTCTCTTGCCTATTGCCTATTGCCTTCAGAAACTGATAACTGATAACTGATTAATTTCCTCGCCAAAAGACAATCGAATTATTGAGAGGTTGAATGGTGGTGCCGGGATAATAGAAAGCGAGAATTTGTTCGGGAGACCAACCCAAACGGGCTAAATTATAGGAACCAAATTGACTTAATCCCACCCCGTGGCCAAAACCGCCACCAATAAAGTTATAACCCTGGATCTGTCGATTGGTATCGTAGATAGGATCGATGTAGAATAGGGTACTGCGAGGCGGTCCCAAAGCACTACGCACCTCATTTTTATGCAGTTCCAAAATCCCCTTATCGGTTTGAATGGTCATAGTCAGAATCCGACCGGAAGGAGAGCGTTTAGTCACTTCCATCCATTGGATTTTCTGGAAGTCGGCCAGGGGATGTTTTCGCCGTGTTAGATAGGTTTCTAGGTCTTGACTCAAATCAGCTAAAGAAGCTTGTTTTTGCCAGCGAAAAACCCGTCGTCCCGTCTCATTAAAACCATCTTTAAGATTAATAAACTGGCGAAAAGTTGTCTCATTAGCGAGGGATTGTTTCGACAGATCCCAAACTCGATTAGGGGAGTCCACCACTGCCCGGAGATAAGGTCTTTCTTCCCCATCCCACACATCACTAAAGAGGGCAGTTACTCCGCCGGTGGTGGAGGAATAAAGGGCATCCACTAACTCATTTTGGTAGGTTAAAACCAGTCCTTGGGTAGCTGCGATCGCTTGATCAGCCCGGGGATTAGTTCCCGTCAATCCATAATAAACTTGACAATGGGTATCGGCACAGAGTTCGTAATTATCGGCTTGAAAACGGCGGAGATTGCGGAGGGCGTAGGTACGGGCGATAATAGTTTGCGCTTGGGTGGCACTTTCTGGGGCATCATGACCGATTTCGTGGGGGACAACCCCGCGCAGGTAGGTTTCGAGGGGAACGTTATTAACTAGGGTAAAAGTGCCGTAGGCGTTGGGCTGTAGGCGCATAGTCCCACCGTACAAACGTACCTGATCGGGGCTATGGCTGACTTGAATTAGGTTTTTTTGGCTCTCGATTTCCAATTCTTTGGGAAAATAGCGCACCCCGTTGATTTGGAAAGAAACTTGCGGCTTTTCTTTGAGTAAAACACTATTAATATAGGGTTGATTGTAGCCTTTGGCTTGCAAACTGGTCAGCAACCAATGTCGCACTAGGGGATTTTCATAAACTTCTCGCTTTGCCCAAACCTGCCAGCGTCCGGGTTGGGTGATTTCCACTTTAATGCCCATTTTTGCCCAGTTTTTGGCGCTATTTTCGGCGGTTTCAAAGGTGGCGTGGTCGCTTAAAATGACTTTTTCTTGGAGGATGGGAGAAGCAAGGGGACGGGGAATAACTTCTAATTGTAGGCGATTGGTTTGCAGGGTTTGGGATTGGCCATCTTCTCCTACCACGCGCAGGGTGAGATTATCACCACTGGTACTGCTCAGGGTTAATTTTTCCTTGGCTTCATCGCCAAAACGTTGGACAATGCCCACTCTCAGAAGTACATCCTTGGCCATAGCGGCAGGAATTAGGGTTAAACTGAGCAAGATCGCCGCAGTTATGGAACCGATGCTAATTATTGGTTTTTTTTCCTTGATTTTTAGCATAAAGTCAAGTATCTGTTAATAAGTTTTCATAAAATTTGAGGATATTCAGAGATTATAGCAGCAAGCCGTTGGGGAAATGGGGAAATGGGGAAATGGGGAATTTCAGCTAAAACCCTAAAAACCCAACACCCTAAAACCCCAACCGCCAACAAAGCACCTAACTTCCCCCATCGCTGATAATGCGTAAACGTACCGTTTTTTGCCCACCCTCATCCAGTTCTACTTCGATCACTTCACTGGTTAAACTTTCTAAACAGGTTAACATCGATCGCAGATGGGGATTACTTGCTCCTGTATCCACATAGAGGCGATCGGACAAACTACCCAAACGTTTCCAAGTAGTATAAAGTTTAGCCACAGCCTGCTCTAATTGTGTGGCTTGTTTAACCAGATCCGCCGCCGTATTTAGACAATCGACGCGCAAAGCTTCTTCTAGAGCCATTTCAATATCTAAATTACCCCGTCGGAGAGTTTGTACTTGGGCCGCCGCGTCGAGATATTTAGCTAAACTGCGTGCTTCCGAGGTGATTAATTTTACCGTGTCCACATCGGGATTAGCGGCGATTTCTTGACGGAGAGTGTCGATATGAGTATCGGGTAACTTTTCTAATTCTTTCACTAGGGGAGCGAGATGACGCGCCGGTAAACTGCCATCGCTGGCTTTTTCCTTCACTTCATCGGGTAGTAAGTCTGAACTCATCGCCGTCCATTCATCGGCCAATTGTTTCACCTCCCGACGAGTAATTCTCTCCCCTTGTCGGGCCGCATCACTGACTAATTTTTGAATTTCGGGGGCAGATTTGGCCGTTTCTACGAAGGCGCGTTTACTAAAATTATTGATACTATCGGGATCCAGTTGTCCTTCTGCTAGGAGAGTATCGGCACTATTAGCCAATTGAATCAGAGCATAAGCTTGACTTTTAGTGATTTCTCGCTGTTTTAACCAGTTTAAAAAGCCCGTACCGCGACTATCACCGCCTTGCTTCTCCCGGTCGCGAATAGCTCGTAAAATTCGCCCCCGCCAGATTTCTGTTTGCAAATCAAAGCGATCGCAAACTTTCCAAAAAGAATCCAGTTGCTGCTGAAAGTCATGATCTTGGATAGTTTCATCTTCGGGATCCGGCAGTTGAAAGTTAAACTCTAGAGGCGTTTCAAAGGCATCAATGATCGCGGAGGTGTCGGAGGAGAACGTCGCAGCATCAACCATAGGATAGACTCGGCAGTTAATCAGGCATTTTATCTTAACTCGCTCAGGCAACCCCCGACAAGCCGATTAATCTTCAGGTAAAACCCCACACCCTGTTCCCACGAACAACTTTTTGCCGCAAACCCTAGTTAGGGGAAGCATTGGGGGGACTCGGACTGGTGACAGGTGCGGGAGGTGTCGTCCCGGTTGTGGGACTCGGACCGGTGACGGGTGCGGAAGGTGTCGTCCCGGTCGTGGGACTCGGACTGGTGACAGGTGCGGGAGGTGTCGTCCCGGTCGTGGGACTGGTGACGGGTGCGGGAGAAATCGATGGATTGGGAGCGGGATGACGACCCAAGAATTGCCAAGCGATCGCAGCCAGCAAACCGAGAACACCGATAGCGATCGCCGCCATCGGGGGTGAAACGCTAGTGAGCGCGGGGGGAAAAGTACGACTAGAAACCGAAGAAGATGCAGGGGAGGGAGTGGGTATTGCCGTCACCACTTCTTCTCCGGGGTCGGTGTCCCCGTTGTGATCAAAATCTTGGTCATTAAGATGGGGAATAATTCGTTCTTTGGCCTCAGCATAAATTAAAGGCCTGACAGTTTCAGCCGCAGGAACTACCCGACAATAAACTAGGGCGATGGTGGAGTTATCGTGACCGTTTTTCTGGTTAGCTAGTTGTAATAAACTTTCCCCCACGGCCGTCACGGTTTTCTCTCCTCGCAAAAGAGGCAGAATTTCACTGTCCCAGTATTGTTCTACCCGATCATAATCACTTAAACCATCGGAACAGAGGAGAAAAACACAATCTTGATCAACAATCAACCTCTGAACAGTGGGATGGAGATTAGTGGCGCTACCCATGCCCAAAGCTTGCACCAAAGCCCCCGCGTTGGGATACTGTATGGCATCACGATAGAGGAGATAGCCTAATTTCACTTCCCTGGAAGCGAGATCATCATCTACCGTCACTTGATGACAACCTTGGGGAGTAATCCAATAGATACGGGAATCCCCCACATGGGCAACGTACATTTCCTGAGCATGGCCAAAGGCCATAACTAGAGTCGTACCCATGCGCCGGCGGTCTTGTCTTGACTCCTGATCGTTGCGTTGACTGATCAGATCATTGGTGACACGAATCGCCTGTTCGAGGACAAGACTGTAACTATCGGGATAGACTTCCATATCAGTGGTGGGACTGGGATTAATTTCCCTAGGCAGGGTTTCGATCGCCAATTGAGAAGCGATTTCGCCCCCTTCCTGACCGCCGATGCCATCACAGACAATCGCCAGGGGATTTTGACCATTAGACAGGGTTATGGCCTGATTAGCTGGGGGATAACAGCCATCCTCGTTGTGTTCCCGCATCGGACCGGTATCGGTGCAGGTGAAAATCTCATAGCTGCGCTCTTGACCTGCACCGTAGTGCTGTAGGGCATAATCGAGAATAGCGATCAGGGATTCTGGGCGATCGAGATCACCGGATTCTAGTTCTTGGGTTAGGGATGCGAGAAAATCTTGAATATTAGCGGCTGCCGTCGGGATCAGACTGGACCAGAAGGCCCCTAAATCTTTGAAATTGGGAGCGGTAGCCTCGTCTTTGCTTAATTCTAGCAATTGCAGCAGCTGATTATTCACTCTCGTCAGAAAAGGGTTAAGCAGACTAGAAACCACAGCTTTTTTCTGGAGGGGATGCCAGAGTTTGGCCATTTGCCATAACCAGTGAATTTGCCTTAAATCGGAAGCTTGCGACCAAACCTCGGCCAGAGTGGGCAATAGTTGTGGATAAATTAATTCTCCCGTTTCATCGAGGGGAATAGTGCCGTATTCTAACAGCCAGATGTCCATTTCTAAGCGTTCGTCGGGACTGGGAATATAGCCATAGACTTGGGGAATATGGAGATGAAATGGTAACAATTTTAGGTAGAGGGAGAGCCAGCTAGGAGGTTCTTCCGGTGCTTCGGGTGCTTGAGCGGGTTTAGTATCAAGAACAATTTGTGGTTGTTTGACCAAATAACGATTATCAATTAGCTCACCAACACGATAATAGCTTCTCACCCAATCACCCATCATCCATAAATAGCGCTTAACTAAAGGAGTACCGCATTTTTCACAGAATCTATTAGTGAGAGCGTTCGAGGATAGACAAGTTAGGTTTTGACATTGGAGGGTTGTCAGGGAGTCCATGAAAACTGCTTACTCCTAAAGCGCGATTAGTATAGGTTACTAAAATAGCGTGTTTTTACCACGTTGACTGCCAGTGTATTGCAGTGTTTCCCAAATTTTAACCTTTGTCGCTTGATCGACAATAATTAGGGTTTGCGGCAAAAAGTTTTTCCTAGGGCCAGGGTGTGGGGTATGGGGTGTGGGGTGTGGGGTGTGGGGAGAATAAATAAAATAATCTCCTGTCTCCTGTCTCCTGAATCCTGTCTCCTGACGACCAGCTCCTAAAAGTTTCTAAATATTTTTCCACATCAGCAAAGAGCGAGTTTGAAAGCCGAGATTTTGGTAGAGATTGAGAGCATTGTCGTTATTGATGAAGACCTGTAAACCGATGCGGGTTTGTCCGCGACTTTTTGCCCAATCCTTAGCTCGATCGATTAGTGCGCTGGCGATACCTTGGCGACGATGCTGGGGATCGACGTAAATTAGGAAAATATGACCATAGCGATCGCCTGTCACCTGATCGACGGCGCTCCCCATCCAGAGACAAGCGATCGCCGTTTGTTGTCCTTCGACGATCCACAGGGGAGTATCAAGGCCAAAAAACTGTCTGACTGTATCAGCTAGATGGGAGAGGTTTTTTTGTTCGGGAAAAAATTCTTGATAGCTGCGGGTGAGAAAATTAATGAGTAGATAGCGATCGCCCATTTTGCCCAGTCGCAGCCGATAATCTTCGGGAAGGTTAGCCATGCCAAGGATAAGAGAAAATTATGCCCAGGGATGGCTCGATCGGAGCGGGTGCCGCTAAATCTGCCGGCAAAAAAATCCGGATGCCAGTGGCAACCAGAGCCACTAAAAACACTAAGATAGTCAGGAGCGGGGCGATATATTGCCGGAAAAAAGCCATAATTATTTGATCTCTAAACTGCTGTTCCTTCTATTTTAGGGATTGCCAGTGGAGATATCGGCAATTTTTTTCCTAAAAATTCGCCCAAAAAAAAGTGATCGGCATACCGATCACTACATACCGACAACTAGACTATGACTAAACACCGATTAAATCTAACGAAGGTGCAAATAGGCCGCCTCTGCTTCTAATTGACGCACTAAAGCTTCATTTCCCTGCGCTCTAGCTACTTCCAGTCGGTGTTGCAAATTTCTGCGGAGTGTTTCTCTATGAGCGACGGTGGCCTGTGTTAGGACTTGCTGACGATTTTTGTTCATGATGGACAGATTTTTGAGCGACTTAACTTACCTTATATCTAAATCATAACATTCTCCTTGGATAACTGTATCTTTAGCTACTGAATTTCCCATTAAGATTTATTAAAGCCGTTGGCCAACCTAGGGACAAGTCAATGAAGGAACAGGCACTAATAACCCTTACTAGCGATTTTGGACTACAGGACGGTTATGTGGGCATTATCAAGGGAGTAATCGCAGGAATTGCCCCCCATGCTCGCACGATCGATCTGAATCATCAAATTTCGCCCCAAGACCTTTACGCTGGTCGTTTTATCCTCCTGAATGCCTATCAATATTTTCCCCAAGGCACTATTCATCTGGCAGTTATAGATCCGGGGGTGGGAAGCAAAAGACGCGGGGTAGGGATTCGTTTTGCTGGTGGTTATTTAGTCGGGCCAGATAATGGTTTATTTAGTGGCATTTTAAGCCAATCTCCCGCTATATCTGCCGTTAATCTCAATAATTCTTCCTATTGGCGCACCCCTAACCCTAGCACTACTTTTCACGGTCGTGATATTTTTGCTGCTGTGGCCGCTTATTTGGCCCAGGGAGTACCCCTAGAAATATTAGGTGAGATTATTGATCCCGATAGCTTGCAACAGTTAGCGATCGCTGTTCCGCAAATCGAGGAAGATAAAATGAGGGGACAAATCCAATATATTGACATTTTCGGCAATTTAATCAGTAATATTCCCGATTATCTCCTAGAGGGAAAAAATTGGTCAGTGCAGTTGGGTCCAAAAATTATCCCCACAAAAAACACCTATAGTGATGTTCCTTCGGGGGAAATAGTCGCTTTTATCGGTAGTCACGGGGGGTTAGAAATTGCCGTCAATAGTGGCAGCGCCCAAAAGCAATTACACTTAAATATTGGCGATGCGATCGAGGTTAGAATAGATAGGAGTCAGTGATCAAAACTGATAACTGACAACTGATAACTGATATAGCCTTTTAATCAATTTTCATACTAATATCTAACCAAGTAGAACGGGTAACTGGGGCGCTAGTGGAAATATAATCTACTCCTGTTTCGGCCACGTTGCGAATGCGATCGAGGGTAATATTTCCCGATGCTTCTATTTTGGTTTTACTATTAAAATTGCGGATCATCTCCACAGCAGTTTGCATCATCTCTAAATCCATATTATCTAACATAATGATCTCTACCTGCTGCTGCAGAGCTTGATTCACTTCTTCTAATTGACTGGTTTCCACCTCAATTGTGAGAGGATAGGGCATATTTTGCCGTACACGAAGCACTGCTTCCTCAATGCTGCCGGCTGCTTGAATATGATTATCTTTAATCATAATTGCATCATCTAACCCCAAACGGTGGTTAATAGCGCCACCGATACCGGAGGCATATTTTTCTAAAATTCGCAATCCGGGGGTAGTTTTGCGAGTATCCACCAATCTTGTCGATAAATCGGCAATTTTCTCCACATATTTGCGAGTTTCACTAGCAATCCCACTCAAGCGCATGGCAAGATTTAAAGCGACTCTTTCCCCGATTAACAGCGCATCGAAGGAACCCTCTATCTCGGCAATAACTTTAGATTTGGGGCAGAATTCCCCCTCGGCAACGGTGGGGGTAAAGTGAATAGTGGGGTTAAGCAGTTGAAAAACTCTTTCAGCTACGGGTAAACCGGCAATAACTCCCGCTTCCTTGGCAATCCAACTAGCTTGACCGATTTTAGCATGACCGAAGAAAATTGCTTGGGTGGTGCGATCGCCTCTACCGAGATCTTCTCGTAACCAGTTTTCTAACAAGGGATCAAGAACTAATAGGGGCGGTAACATAGAATTTATCGAAACAATCGGGACGTATTTATTTTAATTCTAGGAAGGTTTGACCTGTTTGTAAACTTTCTTTAATTGAAACTTATCCCTTCATAGATTAACTCGATCGCACAGTGAAAATCGAGACTAGATAGAATAATTTCTTCCCCCTGACTATAAGCGCAGTAAAACCAAATTTTATCTTCACCGCGACGATAAACCTCAACACTAATCGATTCGGCATCGACTAAAACGTATTCTTGTAAACTAGAAATCTGACGATAATATTGTAACTTTTTAGTGCGATCATAGTTTCCTGTGCTGGGGGAAAGCACTTCAATAATAACTTGTGGATGTTGAATAAAATTACGAGATTCTCTATCCCTAAAATCGCAACTAATCACCAAATCGGGATAAAAATAACGACTATTATTAGCTTGTACTTTCACATCAGATACATTGACTCGACAGCCTCGCGGACGGAGATGAAATCTTAAAGCAGTATAAAAATTCAAGGTAATATCATTATGGGGCAGACTACCCCCAGTCATGGCGATAATTTCCCCATTAATATATTCATGGCGACATTCCTGTGTAGCTTCCCATTCTAGATACTCTTCCGGGGTCATTATTTCTGGGTATTGAGTTTGAGCGATCATTTTTCTTTTTGCTTGTCAACTAACTAAATTAATATCCCATTTCCTTTTTATCTTATACCATTTTCTCAGCCGAAGATTGAAGAACAGTCATAATTAAGCGGCGACTGATTACCCTAATGATAAGATAGAGAGAGAAAGCATTATTATCGCGAGTCCCTAAGATGACGAAAACAGTTGCCGATATCATGACTCCCAATCCCATCACCGTCACCGCTAACACTTCTCTGTCCGAAGCAGTGAAGATTTTGGCCGAAAAGCGGTTTAGTGGTTTACCCGTGGTGGATGACAATATGCGACTGATTGGGGTTATCTCCGAAACTGACCTCATGTGGCAGGAAACGGGAGTAGAAGCTCCTCCTTACATTATGCTCCTCGATAGCGTCATCTATCTACAAAATCCTAGCCGTCACGAGAAATTACTCCATAAAGCTCTCGGTCAAACCGTGGGGGAAGTAATGACCGATAAACCTATTAGTATCACGGCTGATCGCCCTTTGAAAGAAGCGGCCTCGTTAATGTATGATCGTCATGTGCGTCGTTTACCGGTGATTGAGGAAGAAACCCACAAAGTAATTGGTATTGTCACTCGCGGCGATATCATTCGCGATATGGCAAAATCGGAAGCATAATGGCTTTTCTAGGGCAACAATTAACTAAAAAGTCTTGAACAAATGAATCAATCTCAGGAAACGGTTACTTATTCCCTAGAAACTATCTTGATGCGGATTGAGGGAAAAATCGATTCGTTACAAAAAGATGTGAGGGATTTAAAGGTAGGACAAGCGGTGTTAACGGGAAAAGTTGAGGGAATAGAAAATCGACTAAACTCATTAGAAGGAAACCAAAAATATCAGGTTTGGACATTAATTGTCCTCTTAGCTGGGGTAATTGTGAAAAAATTTTTTTTCCCTCGATCCCCCCTTAATCCCCCCTTAATAAGGGGGGCTTCTGATAATTTTTAACGCCTACCTACTTAAATTCTTATTTCCCTGGCAATTTCTCTAAAAACTATCAGGATGAAGCGCCGTCAATTTCTCACTACTACTGCCCTAACTGCTCTTAGTTTTTCCCTAATTCCTAAAAAAGTTGTTAGTAATAATTTTCCTCTAATTAAACCGCCACATCTACAACCGGGGGACGGAGTGGGTATTATTAGTCCGGCGGGGGCAACTTTCAAAGAAGATGACTTGAATATAGTCATTGAGGCTGTTAAAGCTTTAAAATTAGTCCCAAAAGTTGGTCAACACGCTTTAAATCGTTATGGTTATTTAGCTGGTAAAGATAGGGAGCGAGCATCGGATATAAATCGATTTTTTGCTGATGATAATATTGCCTTAATTTTACCAATTCGCGGCGGTTGGGGCAGCGCTCGTTTATTACCTTATCTCGACTACGATTTAATTCGTCGTCATCCGAAAATCATCTGTGGTTTTAGTGATATAACTTCTTTATTATTGGCTATTTATGCCAAAACTGGTTTAGTTACTTTCCATGCTCCCAATGGCTTTTCTAGTTGGCGCACTGCTCAAACTGAAAGCTTTCGACAGGTTTTATTTTCTGGGGAAAAGTTGACTTTTAGAAATCTTCCCGATCCCGATGATGCTAATCGTTTAATGCAGGTAAAAAACCGCATTCAAACTATTACTAAAGGTCAGGCAAAAGGTAAATTAATCGGCGGTAATTTAACCACTTTAGCCTCAATAGTTGGCTCTCCCTATCTACCAAATTTTACCGGAGCTATCCTATTTTTGGAAGATATTGGTGAAGATGTTTATGAAATTGATCGACTGTTAAATCAATTAAAATTAGCGGGAATTTTCGATAATTTAGCTGGATTTATCTTCGGTCAATGCAGCAATTGTAGTGCCGATAGTGACTATGGTTCTCTGACGTTAGAAGAAGTGATCCAAGAATATATCCAACCCTTAAAAATTCCCGCTTGTCTAGGATTAACTATCGGACATTTAGAAATTATTGAAACTATTCCCATCGGTATTGCAGTAGAATTTAATGCTAATCGGGGAACAATTACTATGCTGGAATCGGCGGTTAGTAAACCCTAAAATAGCTGACTGTTGCTATTCGTTTTTTTAACTGATAAAGGAATATTTAGACTGGCGAATTCGGCTCCATCTTAATTATTAGACTAAATACTTGGCTCTTCTCGACTTTGTGTGATAAGTTTAACTTATATAGTAGCGATCAATCTTTGTGTCCTCTGTGTCTCTGTGGTTCCTTCCACTCCCTCGCCCGCAAGACTGTATCTTAGAATACATTTTACCCACCAAACCTGGGAGAGCCCCTTTGAGTATAGGCTAGTTATCAGGAGAGGCACTCATGCAAGAGGCAAAAGCTTCAGAAGCTGATTACTGATTACTGAAAAAAGCTGATCACTGTCGTGGTTGTACGGGGAAACCTTGACGCTGCAACACTTCCGCCGCATCTTGGCCCGGTTGATAGTTGATACCGAGGGTAGAGGTGGCCGTATCTTCGATGATTTTGGGAGTGAGGAGAATAATCACCTCCGAGCGACTATTCTGATTGGTACGACTGCGGAATAAAGCCCCTAAAATAGGAATATCCCCTAAAATCGGCACTTTTGTCTCAGAACTTTGTTGGCGCTCTTGTATAATCCCGGAAAGAATTAAACTCTGTCCATCCCGGAGACGAATTAAACCCGATAATAATTCCCGGGTAATCAAAGGAGTCAATTGGTTGATTGTCGCCCCACCGCTATTAAATGGAATCTGGGGACCTGGTTGGGCAATTGTAGGCGCAACATTTAAACTGATGTAACCATTATCATCAATTTGATTCACCTCGACGGTTAAGGTCAGTCCAGCATCACCAAACACAGGAGTTGTAGTTCTCACATTGCCATTGCTATTGGTATCAATTGTTGTTTCAACACTGACCAGCACTTTCTGGGTCAGCTTCACGGTGGCCTGTTGACCTTCCTGCACCACCAGCGAGGGATCGGTGAGAATCTTGGCATTTCCTGTCTGAATTGAGGCTTGCAGGGTCATCAGGAATTTTTGGGGATATTGAAATAGGGTCGGTGGTTTGTATTCATACTCTATTATTCCCGTCTCTGGGTCAATATTAACATCACTCAAACCGGGTTGGAAGGGGTTAACAGTGCGACCAAAACTGGGACGAGCATAGGGTGTTGTGCCACCTACAAAGTCATTCGGTCCCTGGTTAACACGGCCAAAGGAAGCGCCATTCTGAACATCAAAAAAAGGTGCTATTTCCTGGTCCGCGTTTGTACTCCCCGATATGATATCGAAAATCGGCACAACAGGCTGTGCAAAAGCCCCCGGTCTGCCTACAGTCTCACTACCGGGTGGGTTCATATTACCAAAGTTCAGCACTGCCGCCCCTCCATCTTGAACGAAGAAACCATCGTTAAACCCGAAGGAAAAACTACTGCGAAATTCGTCCGTATTGAGCAGATTGACATCGATAACTTTGACGTTAACCACCACCTGACGGCGACGGGCATCCAGTTGGGTTAATAAGGAGGTGGCGATCTGGACTTGTCGGGGTTCGCCGATTAAATTGATAGAATTAAGGCGCTCGTCGGCGGCAATTCTTAAACCAGTTAAAAGTAGGGCAGCTTTTGAGCCTTCTGTGTTTTGGGGTTTCAGTGGCTCTAGGGTGGGAGGAACATCCCGGCGACCGACGACCCGTTGGGTGAGGGGATCGACGATATCCTCGGTTTGGGTAACTAAACGCTGGTATTCTGCCCCTTGGGTGGCGAGGAAAGTGGCGGCGGCGACGGCTTTAACTTGGTTGAGGCGCAGGGTGCGGCTAATCAGATTACGAGCGCCCTGGGGTAATTGCGCCCCGACAAAGATGGTCTTACCCTGACGGTTGGCCTGGAGTCCGGAAACTAACAACACGGCGTTAAAAATGTTTTCCACCGATTCGTTAGTAAATTCCAAGGAAACTGTCTGAGAAGTGGCGTTAGCTTCCCCCTGGGCGCTGGTGAAAACGACGTTATAACCGGCAATGTTAGCAAGGGTCATTAACACTTCTCTAGCGGAAGCTTCCCGCAGTAAAACACGAGGTACGGTGATATTGCGATCAAATTTGATCTTTTCGGCACTAGCATCGATATTAGAGATGGCAATATCTCCCACTGGTGGGGCGACGGCCCGGGGTAGGGTGGGAGCGCCGGGGGCTTGAGGTATGCCTTGAATGATAATTTCCGGATTGGGGACAAGGGGCGCACTTTGGACAAGTAGTTTTTCACTGTCTAAAATGCGATCGCTGATTTCCTTTTCTACGGCCGCGCTGGAAGGGACAAGCTGATTTAGCGATTTTTGTAAAGTTTCTTGACTAAACTCTTGCGAAAATTCAATTTTTGATGTAGCAGATTTTAACTCTGAACCATGGAAGGAAATGGCGGTTTCGGCCAAGACGCTCAGGGGAGCCATCAATAAAAACGAGGCAATTGGGGGGATAAACAGAGCATAACGGGACGGATTCACTTTAACTTCACTCCTCAACGATTACGGGATTCAACGGACAAAAAACGCAATACTCACACCGGATTGAAGACTATTATTGGCGCGGACTGGCGGAGGGTTGACCTTCGGCGGGGGGTTGACCTTCAGGAGGTGGGGGTGGTGCTAACTTGGCTAATTCGGCGGCACTGAGAGGAATAATCACATCGAGAAGAAAAGTCGTGGTCACGGGTCGATCGCCTTGGGGAACGATAGTGGCCTTATTGTTGCCAGTACTAACTACTTTAAACGTCGATCCTTGCTTTTCCATCTGGGTATTGAGACTGTTGAGCAAAATGAGCGGCTGTAATCTTTCTAAATCCCGAATAACCTCTTGAGTGTTAACATAGTTTCCTTGAATCTTGACGTTAAAAGTTTGACGTTTGAGCTTATTATTAACCTCACTACCGAGGGAACCATCGGAGACTACCACCGGTTCTAGTCCTTGGGGTTGAAAACTAACCAGCTTAACATCGCCAGACTTAAAGATATTACTAACGTCTAAGAGAATAGTGCTTAAGTCCCTTTCTCTAGCAAAAAGCGAGAGTATTTGCTGTTTCATAGCTTTTTGTTGTTGTAACTGACTCTCGATTTTTTGGAATTCTGAAAATTCGAGACGGCTTTTTTGTTGATCTAGCAGTTGTTGTTTGTCGGCGGCATCGGTTTGCAGTTGCTGCAAGGTATCATAAGCGGGCATCACCCAGTTAAAAAGCAGATAGAGAGAGCCAAGTAAACCTAGCATAGCGGCAGCGATGCCACTATTACGGGGAGTAAAATTTATCCCGAAAGCGATAGGATACTCCTGAAATTCCTCTAATTTCAGCTTCTCAAATTCTTCGTTAAAGGTCATGGTTGAATCGCTCCTTGGCTTTTGAGAGTATTAATCCTAGTGATAACTCCGATCGCTCCATTCCTGACCAGATTGGGCAGTTGTTGAGTGGTGGGAGTATCACTTAATTGGGCGGTGATCACAAATTGAACCACTTGGGGGAAAGTAATATTAATATTTTTATACTGATTGTCCACCTCTACGGGTAAATCGGCCAGGGCAGCACTTTCGATCACCGTTTGCTTACCCTGCAAAAAAGGAGAAGCTTGTAGAGTTAAGAGATAATCATTGACTGCTTCGTAATTACTGGCAAAACCACTGATTTTTAAGCGCGTAGCCGAATTGGGTTGCCCTTGATTGAGGTTCGCGGGAACCTCCACCTGTTGCACACTATTTAACTGCACCCTAGGAGGAGTTTGTTGGCGAATTTCTTGGAGAATGGCTGACCAAGGACTAATCTGATTGAATACACCCACCAGAGCTTGATTTTCTGCTTCTACCGCCTTTAGTTCCCCTCTGATGTCTTCTAGTTTTTTACTTTGGACTTGTACTTGACCTAATTCCCCGTCCAATTGCTGAATTTTGGCCTGAGCTTCGCCAGTTTTCCAACCGACGGCTAAACCGAGTAATCCCGTCAGTGCCAATAATCCGGCCCCAACTCCTACACCGATGAACAGGGGTATTTGTTTACTTCGGTCAATAACGGTGGAAACCTCGAAGTTAGAGGCTGTTTGGTTAAGATGGCGATCTTTAAGAAAATTAACGTCAAGACTATACATAATTTCTGTTTATACCGATACTTTTTTGCTAACATTGATTAAGCTAAGGCGTATTTTAATCGCTTATTCTTGGATTAGCCGAATTTCCCCCAATCCCTTTACTTTTGCCTCTTGCCTCGTTTCAACAAGCAATTTGAATTAGGAACAGCTTAACATTTCTGTTAATGGGTTAACAATGCACGCTCAAAGAGTCTTTGAACGAGGGTGTATCTACCAGAGCAAGAAGGAAGAACCCCCGTACTCCCTTAGGATACCTGTCCATTTGTCGCCCATCAATTTCTGATTTAATTACTTTTTTTCCACCCAAATTATCGATTAATTCACCAGTCCGGCTACCTGTCTTTGGCCTATAAGCTTCACAACAATTTATAACGGTTTTTTCGTACTCAAATGCCTTAGATCTTAAGAATATTTTAAACTGATACTGTGACCAAGTTAACATCTGTCTAACAGACTTTGATTGGATTTTTCTTCCAGACCTTAAGACCATTTCTGATACTTCAAATGTCGGCAATAAAATCCCATCGAAGTTTTCTACTAAGAATCTAGCTACTTTGTGATGTAGTTCATCAACTAGGTTTCTAATTCTTAATCTTAGTCGGTTACAGGTGTTATGATGGCATTTACAGGTTTTGGCTTTAACTTTAGTGGAACGAAAAATTAAGTCATCTAAATGATAGCACAAACGAAGACTTCTAATCACTTTAAAATGATCGGTAATGTCTTCACTCATTGACAGTCTTGCCCCTTTGAGAGCCAGTTTCAGATCAGACCTATCCATAATATTATCTTAATACTAAAAGTTTTTCTAGTTAAGGAATCTAACCAAGTAAAAATGATTTTAATTGTCTCATATTTTTTCAGTGCAATTGAATTAGCAACGATAGATATACATTTCAGCCATATAAATAGTCAGTTAGTACACAAGCTAAAAGCAAGCTGTGATTGGGTTATAATTTTTGAAGATATCTATTGTCGATAATATCATCGGGTAATTTTGAGAGGGTGTTCGGTGAGCTCAGTCGAGCCGTTGGCCAGGGTTCTTTTTTTGACTTGATCTCCTTCTTGATAGGAATCTGGTCGAAGAACAGCGGGAGGGTAATTACGATTAGGAACTTTTTCTATATACATGACCTCTATTCTAGCAAATGGAGAGAATTCTTGTCCATTAATAAATGTTACAAATTACATGGCTCCATCAAGAAAAGTTAATGGGTGTATCCATTGATGGATAAAGGTTTTAGGCTATTATAGTAGATATGTATGGGGGAAGTTCAGTAATAAGTCTATGACCAATTGATCTCTAATAACCCCGGTGGTGGCGCAATCTCGATGCGTGCCGCTTTCAGATCCACCAGTGGAACAATTTCTTTGACAAAGGGAACCAGGGCCGTGGCTTTTGAGTCGGAGGAAGGGCTTTTTTTCTTAACAGAGGCGAGATTTGCTTCTAGTTGCACTGCTAAAATGTCATTACCCGCCCACAAAATATCTACTACAACCCCGATTTTTTCTCCTGTCAGGTGATGATAAACCTCCAAGTTTACTAGCTCACTAACATGATATTCATCCGCTTTTAGGCGAGGTTTTTCCAGTTTATTCGCCCATAATTTATATCCGCGCAAAGCTTGGGCCTGTTCCCGATTTTCAACCCCCTCTAACTTGATAACATAAACATTTTTGCCCGGTAGCTCACGTCCCCTGAGCAGCGTAATTTCTCGGATTTCTCCCCCTTGGGTCTCTTGTATTCCCCTAATACCTCGCTTCTGAAAACGTTCGGGAAAATCTGATACCGATAAAACTCGCAATTCTCCCTCCAGTCCCTGGGGTGCTACTATTGTCCCAATTTCTAGCCAATTTTCTTCCATTGTCTCGATATGTTTTGCTATAGCTTTCCCTAGTATATAGCCTTTTTTGTCTCGCTCCTAGATTTTAAAAGTCTTGGTAAGGTAAAATTTTTAGTTGACCTCTACTCCTGACCATTTTTTGACTTTTTACTGGTGGCTTTTGACTGAATTATGACTATTTGGCAAGCGGATTTTTATAAATCTTCATCTTCTTCACCTCTTGAGACAGTCTGGCAATTGCTAATTTTCGATCCTCTCGGTCATCTTATTTATGAAAATTCCTGTCCCCAATCCCAAGCTAATAGCGACTGGTTAACCCAACAGTTAGAGCAAGCTTGTCAAGTCTCCCCCCCGGAAATTATCCAAGTTTTTCGCCCCCAATGCGCCAATTTATTTCTCCTCGCTGGTCAGAATTTACAGATCAAAATTGAGTTAACCCGTCACGTTAACGCTCTGAAAAAACAGCTAGAATTACGGCAAATCCCCATCAATATCGACTCTCCTCCACCGCAACCCCTACCAGACCGATTTTTAGGTCAAGAGTGGCGTTTTGCTCGTTTTCCCGCCGTTGATTTAGTTAACTTTTTTGGCGATCGCAGAATACCGATTCTTTCCCTACCAGAGGCCTTTTCTCCCTTAAAATTAGGTTTAGCCTCCACTCTCATGATCCCCGGTGTGGTTATTACCGGTGGTAAAAAATCTCTGGCGATCGCTCGTTGGTTAGAGGAAATTAACCTGGTATTTATCGATCATATTCCCACAGAAACGGGGCGATCGGGCGGTTTAGTCTTGGAATCGGGACTAAATGAGCGTTGGATTTTTCTGACCTACGAAGATGAAGAAGTGGCCCTGGCAGCCAATATTTATCAAGCAACCAAAGAGGAAAGCCAAGGTTTGCACTTTCTTCTCATACAACCGGATGATTCTGGTCGCACTTTTACCGGCTTTTGGCTACTGAAGCAAGTTTAACCCCCAAGCTGTCCCCAAGAGGCAAAGAATGCCGGCTAAACCCGCTAAAGGTTGGTTATAGATACCTTTAACCCAAACTAACCCAGAATCGCTGTAAGACATCAATTCGGCACTGTCTAGCAAAGCTAATCCCCACACCCAACCGCTATGAAGTCCCCAAGCTAATCCTAAACTACCATGATCGATCGCCCGCGCCCAGACCAGAACCATCCCCATCAGAAATAAACCGGGTAGTTGCGGCAGCGTTTGCTGACGTTCCCAAAGCAAGTGCAGCAGGGCAAAAATTAGGCTAGAAATGGCTCCCGCCACCCAAAAACCGTATTCTTGGCTTAATTGGCTCAAAAAGATGCCCCTAAAGATTAATTCCTCGGTAATACCCACCCAGAGAGCCACTATCAACAGGGGTAAACTCAAGGCAAGAGCACGAGTTAGGTTTTTGGGCTGCCAATGTACCCAGGCCAAAATCCCCTCCAGAAAAAAAATTATCCCTAATCCCACCACTGCCAAGATTAATCCTTTGGTTAGGGAGATAAATAGGGAAAATGACGAAATTAATCCGTAATTATCGAGGCTGCTCCCCTCTATCTTCAATAATCCCCAGATAACTAAGGGAGCCAAGGCGTAAAGAGAGGCCACCAGGGGCAATTTCTGGTCAGGTTTTGTCCCTTGCAGCGGTTGCCATCCCAAACGACTCCCTAAACTAATGGCAATCGGCAGCCAGAGAATTAACCAGGCTAACAGGAAAATAATAATTTTTATTAAGGCAGCCATGTTCATTGTCAATTAGGTGTCAGAGAAGTGGGGTGTAGGGTGTGGGGTGTGGGGTGTAGGGTGTGGGAAGAATAAACAAAAATAATCTCCCGAATACTAACTCGGAGTCTCCTGTCTCCTAACACCCATAAAACAAACCCCCTAGGCATAGGATAACTGTGGAACTCTGCTCTGGTAAAGCCTAGCTCCAACAAAAATCCATCCCTAGGGGGTTGCGAAAAAGAAGAAAAAGTGCTTAAGGAAAACCCCTCAAGTTGATAAAAGAGGCGGTCAGGGGTTAGAATTAGGGGTAAGAATCTATATTGTCTTCTTAGTCGGTCTTGTCAAAACTAGCCCTTTTGACTGCCGATTTTTTTTGTCCTTATCCCTACTCCGTAACCTATTTAAGCTTCTACCGGTTCTTCTGATTCCGTTTGTTTGAGGTGGATGTGCTTGTAGCCAAGTTTGATTTCAAACTCATCGCCGGGCTGCAAGTTCATTTGTTCGGTATAGGTGGAACCGATGACGATTTGACCATTTTTATGGACACTAACCCGGAAAGTGGGTTCGCGGCCGCGGCCATCTTTAGTGCCTTCGGGATCGAGAGGAACCCCTTTTGCACCTAAAACAGCATCGTAAAAGTCGGTTAAATTGACCCGAACCTGGCCATCTTTACTTTGAGAGTAGTAACCACAACGTTTTGCCGTTTCGCGACGGGGTAAGTGGGATAACTCTTTGACTTTTTGAAGTAGAGCTTTCCCGGTTAGGGGAGTAGGAGAGATGTCACTCATGGTACTTTTTAATGTTCCTTGATTTTTGACTGACTGTCAATTAAGTTTACACTGACAAATTGATCATACCAAAAATCTTGCCAAAAATGTCTAGAGGGGAATAATAAATTTTTTAAAACTGATGGTTCGGTGATGACAATCGTGCTAAGAAGACCCCGGACTAGGTAGTAAGTATAAACCTTGTGGGGGAGAGGAAATTTTTGGCCAAGACTCCGGCAATTTTTGGTCGGGTGCGGGGAAAACAGGGGGGAGAAAGTGAGGACATAAAACCGTTTAAGCTATACCTAGCAAGGAATTGAGAAACTATACTTGTGGTTGGAGTTGGCAAAAAACTAATGACCCAGAGCAGTAAATCCGGGGGGATTAAACTGTTTTCGAGCGACTTCCCCATCTATCATTAGGCCTAGATACCCACCCCTTGGCTCAACCGACCCGGGAAAATCTTAAGGATTAATTACCATTACTAGCTCCCCCTTGGCCCGTTAACATCGATTATCCTGAGTATTAGGAGTCCCTCATCCCCGTGCCGAGTATGGAAGTTTCTTTTAAAATTCTGCGTCAACGACCCAACGACACCCCCTACCTAGAAAATTTTACCCTAGAGGTGGAGGCGGGAAATACAATTCTCGACTGCCTTAATCGCATCAAATGGGAACTTGATGGAACTTTGGCCTTTCGTAAAAATTGCCGCAATACAATTTGTGGCAGCTGTGCGATGAAAATTAACGGTCGTTCGGCCTTGGCTTGTCAAAAAAATATCGCCAGTGAATTAAACCATTGTAGCCAAAAAGATGCCGGAGAAATTCCCGAAATCACGATCGCCCCTCTGGGTAATTTACCAATTATCCGGGATTTAATCGTCAATATGCAACCGTTTTGGGACGATTTAGAAAAGGTTGAACCTTATATTAGTAGTCAAGCACGCACCATTCCCGAACGAGAATTTCTGCAAACTCCAGAAGAAAGAGCCAATCTCAATCAGATGGGTAACTGCATTATGTGCGGGGCCTGTTATTCGGAATGTAATGCCAAGCAAGTGAATCCTGATTTTGTCGGTCCCCACGCTTTAGCAAAAGCGCAGCGCACCCTAGCAGATTCCCGCGATGGTAATCAAGAAGGTCGCCTAGAACTTTATCATCAAGGCACCGCCGGGGTTTGGGGGTGTACGCGTTGCTATTTCTGTAATGCGGTTTGTCCCATGGAAGTGGCTCCCATGGATCAAATCGGTAAAATTAAACAGGAAATACTCGCTCGCAAGTCGGACGATAGTAGTCGTCCCATTCGTCACCGGAAAGTTTTAGTGGAATTAGTCAAAGCAGGGGGATGGGTTGATGAACGCAAATTCGGCCTCTATGTGCTGGGCAATTATTGGCGCGATTTACAGGGTTTATTAAGTATTGCCCCCTTGGGATTGCGGATGATTGCTAAGGGTAAATTTCCCACTTCCTTTGAAGCTTCCGAGGGAACCGAGGAAGTGAGAGGTTTAATTACTGCCATTCAAAATTCTCGCTCTTGATCACTCTCGATGGTTAGAGTAATTCTGAGATGATTATGATCTATATTCTATTTGACTGGAGAACCCCCTTATCATGTTCGATCGAGATAGTATCCGTGGTTTTTCTGCCCTAATCACCCTTGTGGGAGTCGCTTCTAGTTTGGGTTTTAGCTTCAACGCACCAGCTTTCTCCCAGGCTATCTCTAACAATTTACCGTTACTCTTAGCCCAAAAAAGCGAAAAGGTGCGAGTAGCGGTTTTAGACTTCGATTATAGCGGTCTCAGTAATCCCCAGTGGTTAACATTTTTCAATGGTGGGGCCAGTGGTGTCAGTGATATTCTCGTCAATAAATTGGTGGAAAGTGGTCGCTATACAGTCATTGAGCGCAGTCGCATTGATACCGTCCTCAGAGAACAAAATTTTGGGGCTTCGGGACGGGTAGATGCCGCTACCGCTGCTCAAATCGGGCAAATTTTGGGGGTAGATGTGGTGATTATCGGTTCGATTACCCAATTCGATTTACAAAAAAAACAATCCGGTGGCTCGTTTATTATTTTTAGCACTGCTAAGACAGAAACCGATGCTTTTGTCAAGTTAAATGTCCGAGCAATTAATACCACCACGGCCGAAATTATTACCACCGCGCAGGGAGATGGTAGTGCCAATCAATCCGATGGTTCAACCGTGGTTTTAGGGGTTGGGGGGGGTTCCCAAACCTCCAACGAAGGGAAATTACTCAGTATTGCCACCGATAAGGCAGTAGCGCAGGTGGTGGATAATCTCAACAATAAAGCTGACCAAATCGCCGCTACACCTCGCTCGCTCCCGACTGTCACCGCTTTAGTGGCTGCTGTGGCAGGAAATCAGGTAATTCTCAATAAAGGTACGGGAGAGGGTTATCGTGTCGGTTTACGCATTTCCATCGAACGGACGACCCAAACAGTCAAGGATCCGCAAACGGGTAAGGTTATCCGTCAGATTACTCAACCGATTGGCACTCTCGAAATTGTCGAAGCTGATGGTCAATCTAGCGTCGGTCGCATTATTACCGGTAATGGTTTTAAAATCGGTGATTTAGCTAAACCGATTCGTTAATTGGGGAAGTGGGGAGCGGGGTGTGGGGTGTGGGGAGCGGGGAGATCGGTAAACTTAAAACTCAAATCTGATAACTGATAACTGATAACTGATAACTGATAACTGATAACTGATAACTGATAAGTGAACACTCAGGAAAATTTGAAGTTATGTAAAGGGAACCTGGGGGTCAGGTAAGACAACCGATAAAATTTATGATTGGAATCCCTTGGATATTCCCTAGACCAGAGCGATTAACGAAAACTATCAAAAAATGGTACAAGATCAAAAACCCACGGTGATCATTACTGGGACAACTTCTGGAGTCGGTCTCTACGCCGCTAAATCCCTTGCTCAAAGAGGTTGGTTTGTGGTTATGGCCTGTCGGGATATCCCGAAAATGGAACAGGCTGCCAAGGAATTAAACATTCCCCGGGATAACTACTCTATTGAATTTATCGACCTCGGTTCCCTCGATAGCGTCCGGCGCTTCGTTAAAAATTTCCGGGCCTTGGGCCGCTCTCTAACCGCTTTAGTCTGCAATGCCGCTATCTATCTGCCTTTGCTCAAAGAACCCTTAAGAAGTCCCGACGGTTATGAATTGAGCATGGCCACCAATCATTTAGGTCATTTCCTGCTCTCGAATTTGCTCTTGGAAGATCTAAAAAATTCCCCTTCTCCCGACCGCCGTTTAGTCATTCTCGGCACTGTCACCCATAATCCCGATGAATTAGGCGGTAAAATTCCTCCTCGTCCCGATTTGGGCGATTTGGAAGGGTTTGCCAAGGGTTTCAAAGAGCCGATTACTATGGCCGACGGCAAAAAATTTGAATCGGTCAAAGCCTATAAAGATAGTAAGGTGTGTAATGTTCTCACCATGCGGGAACTGCACAAACGCTATCACGAATCGACCGGAATCACTTTTACTTCCCTCTATCCGGGTTGTGTGGCCGATACACCCCTTTTCCGCAATCATTACCCCTTTTTCCAGCAGTTTTTCCCTTGGTTCCAGAAAAATATCACTGGTGGCTATGTTTCCCAAGAATTAGCTGGGGAAAGAGTGGCCATGGTGGTGGCTGACCCCCAATACCGTCAATCTGGTGCTTACTGGAGTTGGGGCAACCGTCAGAAAAAAGAGGGTAAATCTTTTGTACAAAGGGTTTCTCCTCAAGCTCGCGACGAGGAAAGAGGCGAAAAAATGTGGGAATACAGCGCTAAATTAGTCGGATTAGCCTAATTTCCGATTTTGAACCTAAAAAAGGACACAAGTTAACTTGTGTCCTTGTGGAAACGGGGAGCGCTGGGACAGGGAGAAACAGTCCATAACTGGGTTTTTAAAGTTTGATTGGCAGTTAATGATATTATCAAAAACCGATTTGGTATTAGGCTCTCTTGGATTTGGTGGGTAAAATGTATTCTAAGATACATTCCTCCTAGCGAGGGGCTAGACTAACCACAAAGACACAAAGAACACAAAGATTGATCGATCCTATGTAAGTTAAACTTATCACACAGAACCTAGAAGAGCCATTGTCCAATTGACGAAACGCTCGGCAACCCCAAAGATAGCCTGATCTCTATGCTGTTGCCAGATTTTGTTTAGCTTTCCCGTTTTTTGACTAGAATAACAACGCAACCGATCACCAGCAATCCTGCTAGGGTTGAGGGTTCGGGTACAGTTTCGACGCTAAAGGCGAGAAATTGAGTAAATTGGAACTGGGTAAAGTTATTGTCGCTGACGAGAATTATTGAGCGCTTGCCGTTCGGTAAATAGGGGCCGAAGGTAATCCCCTCCACGTTATCGATGGGGATATTTAACAAGGTCAAATCGAATAATAGGGTTTTCTGGGCGGCCACGATACCCGAAACCCCATTAATACTGGGAAAGGCACTAATATCGGTGGCCCCCTCCAGGGAAACCTCGTAGATTTTCACAGTATAGCCCGTATTCCCTGGTGTTCCCGTCGTTATGGAGAAAGAACGTTCTAGGGAGAGAAAGCGTTTGCCACTATTATCAAGTGCCAGTAAATCGACGAGTCCGTTGACATCGACTGGGCTTGGAATAGTCGGGGGAAGGGCGATTGGATCGGTATTGTAGAGGAATTGAGCGATCGGCTGTCCATTAGCGAGATCGTACTGCAATATCCGTGAGGGAGAACCGTTCGTTGGCGTCGCAGCCGGCCCATCCTGCACAAGCGCGTTCTCGGAGGCCGTGAACAGGAATCGCTGATCTGGGGTGGTGGTCAGACTTTCTAGAGCCAGATTATTGCGAACCCCGCTTGTGGTGGGAATCGAGTTCGGCGCGGGGATAAACTGGTTTGGAATCGGTAAAGTATTGTTCTGTTGACCGTTGGCCAGCGCGAATCGATTGACAAAGGGATTGAGAATCTGATTGTTAGAGACCTCCCCTTCGGAGGAAATATACAGATTAGAACCCACGAGCGCGATCCCTTCTGGATCGAGACTCAGCGCGGGGAAAGTTTGCCCGTTAGTCTGTAAAAGTGGGGTAACACCGGTAAAGGTAACGCCGCTATTCGTCCCATTAACATTAAATAGAGTCGGATTGATCGTTGCGGTGTAGAAACGCGCCGGGCCGTTCTGAGAGCGATCGTCCGAGATGATGTAAAAGTTATTACCCGCCGGATCGTAGGTAATGCCCGATAATCCCCCGACCGGAACGGAGACACCGTTCACGGTTCCCGCTGGGCCTGAGGGAATAAACCCCGTGGGAACAATCGATTGACCGAGAAATTGTAAATTTAAAGGCGAAGCTTGAACCGACGAGGTAGCGAGGAAACCGACCGTTATGGTTCCGGCGATCCCGATGAAAAAACGAGAGGGGGATTTCATGATTTCTATCCAAAAAAACATTAGAACTCTTGCAAATTAATTATATGTTACAATAATGTGTTAACTAATTTTTTTGGGAAAATTAGTCGCTTAGTAAACTCGTACTAAATAGGAGCCTGAAGTTTAACTTTTAACCCAAAAATATTTAGATATGCTTTAATCTCTTCGGGTCTAATTCCCCGCCGCTCGCAGGGTATAATAGAAAAATGAGTGAATACATCCATAAGAGCCATAATGTAAGTGTTTTGGGTTCTTCGTTACTTGGGATGATTCGATAGGGGGGCATAAATCGACTAAATCCTTATCTGGCAAGAGACTTAATTGATTAGTTTGCTCTAGAGCAAAAACAATTGACAAAAATCGCTAAATGCCTTTCTATATAGGGGTTCCATCCCTTATAACCCCCGTCCATTACATAACACAAACCGAAGAGCCATAATTACTTGATCGATAAAAATTTTTAAGTCAGAAAATTCAAAAATTGCTGGATGATAAAAGCATTAAACAAATCAATAAAAAATGCCCCCACCAAAGGAACAATAATAAATGCCTGGGGAGAAGCCCCAAAATGTTCCGTCACCGCTGTCATATTGGCAATCGCTGTGGGAGTTGCCCCTAGAGTTAAACCCAAATAACCGGCGCAAACTACTGAAGCATGATAGTTTTTTCCCATTAAGGGAAAGACCAGTAAAACAGTATAAATAATACTGAGTGAGAACTGCACTAATAACAGGATAGCAATCGGTCCGGCCAAATCGATCAATGTCCATAATTGTAAACTCATCAAGGACATAGATAGGAATAAACCGAGACTAACATCAGAAATTAAGGCTAAAGAGGGCGTATTAGCGGGCCAAGGAAAGCGTTTCAACACCAAAGGTACGGTATTAGTCAGGATAATTCCTGCCAATAAACAGGTGACAAAATCTGGTAATTTTAAACCAAGGGGAGTCACCCAGTAGTTAATCTGATTACCTAAACCGATAGTTAAACCAATCACTAAGATTGAATGGAGCATTGTATTGTAATCGATATTGACATTCCTCTGGCTTTGTTTAATTCCCACCGTTAAATCTTGATCTTGATTATTGGCTCGCAGTCGATTTCTCGTAATTAACCATTTAGCCACCGGTCCGCCAATAATTCCCCCTAAAACTAGCCCAAAAGTAGCACTAGCTACACCGATTTCTGATGCTTTGGCGATGCCATAATTATCACGAAAAATAGAAGCCCAAGCAATGGCAGTCCCGTGACCCCCACTCAAAGAAACGGAACCAGCAATCAAACCGATGGGTAAATCTAATCCCATCACTTTTGCCACTCCTAACCCAGCTAAATTTTGTAGAATGAGATAAACCACGGCGGTTATTAATAAAATTAGCAAGGGTTTCCCCCCTTGCAGCAGGGTTTTTAGTTTTGAGGACAGCCCGATAGTAGTAAAAAAAACGATTAACAGGGCATCCCGAACATTAAGGGTAAATTCAATTTGCCATTTAAAAACAGCAAAAAATAGACCGAAAAACAAGGAAGCCAAGACACCACCAGCAACGGCATCAGGAATGTTATAATCTTGTAGAAATTTGATATTTTTGGTTAAATACTTACCGAGATAGAGGACTAGAATAGCCATAATAATTGTCTGGCGTTGGCTAAATTGGTAAATTTCCATTTTCTTAATCTTAGTCCTCCAAGATGGTTCACTTAAGTTTAGTCCTAATTTTCGGTGACAGCCTTATCTTTAAGAAAGCCGCAAGGAAAAAAGGACACAAGTTAACTTGTGTCCTTCCCGAAGCTAAGAACTTAATTTTTATTTAGCGTCGGAGAATTCCGCATCGATGACATCATCGCCACCACCAGCACCACCAGAGGGGCCATTGTCATTATTGCCACCGGGGGGATTGCTAGGGGCTCCTTGCTGATACATACTACTACCGATCGCGTAGAGGGCTTGTTGTAATTCCGGTAGGATGGTTTTGATCTTACCATCATCGTCTTGAGCGATCGCTTCTTTCAGGTCTTTAATCAACCCTTGGGCTTTATTTTTCTCAGATGGAGGAACCTTATCGCCTAACTCTTCCAACTGCTTCTCAGCTTGATAAACCAAGGAATCAGCTTGATTTTTGCGTTCAATGCGTTCACGACGTTCCTTATCCACCGAGGCGTTCGATTCTGCCTCATTAACCATGCGTTCCACTTCATTTTGGGGCAAGGTAGAAGCGCCGGTGATGCTGATCGATTGTTCTTTTCCTGTACCTTTATCCTTAGCGGTGACATTGAGAATACCGTTAGCATCGATGTCGAAAACCACTTCGATTTGAGGCACACCACGAGGAGCGGGAGGGATACCATCGAGTCGGAAAGTTCCCAAACTCTTGTTATCTTTAGCCATTTCCCGTTCCCCTTGCAGGACGTGGATTTCCACGTTAGTTTGTCCATCTACTGCCGTGGAGAAAACTTCCGATTTTTTGGTGGGGATAGTGGTGTTGCGGGTAATAATCCGCGTCATCACACCGCCGAGGGTTTCCACACCCAAAGACAGGGGCGAAACATCAAGCAGAAGAATATCTTTGACTTCACCGGCGAGAACACCACCTTGAATAGCGGCACCGACGGCTACCACTTCATCGGGGTTAACGCTTTGGTTAGGATCTTTGCCCAGAACTTTTTTAACTAATTCCTGGACGGCGGGAATCCGGGTTGAACCACCGACGAGAACCACTTCATCGAGGGCAGATTTATCGATTTTGGCATCACGGATGGCATTTTCGACGGGAATCCGACAGCGATCAATTAAATCGGCGCAAATTTCTTCAAATTTAGCTCTAGTTAACGTGGTATCTAGGTGTTTTGGTCCTTCGGCGGTAGCGGTGATGAAGGGCAGGTTAATTTCCGCTTGGGTAACGCTAGAAAGCTCAATTTTGGCTTTTTCTGCCGCTTCTGTGAGACGTTGCAGGGCCTGTTTATCTTGACGGAGATCTATTCCTTCAACTTTTTTGAATTCTCCGGCTAGATAATCAACGATTTTTTTATCGAAGTCATCACCACCGAGATGAGTATCTCCAGAGGTAGCGAGAACTTCAAAGACACCATCACCCACTTCTAGAACCGATACGTCAAAGGTTCCTCCACCCAAGTCAAAAACGAGAATGGTTTCGTTAGCTTTTTTGTCTAATCCGTAGGCAAGAGAGGCGGCGGTGGGTTCGTTGATAATGCGGAGAACTTCAACCCCAGCAATTCTCCCGGCATCTTTGGTGGCTTGACGTTGGGAGTCGTTAAAATAAGCGGGTACGGTGATGACTGCTTGGGTAACGGTTTCGCCGAGGTATTTACTGGCATCTTCCACCAGTTTCCGCAGTACCTGGGCGGAAATTTCTTCGGGGGCGAATTGTTTGCCCTGGGCGGGACAGTCTAATTTAACGTTGCCGTTGCCGTCCTGGAGAGTTTTGTAGGATACTTCTGTGGCTTCGTTGGTAACTTCGTTGAATTTCCGGCCGATGAAGCGTTTGACGGAATAAAAAGTATTTTGCGGGTTCATTACCGCTTGACGTTTGGCGATTTGTCCTACTAGGCGATCGCCACTTTTGGCGTAGGCGACGACTGAGGGCGTGGTTCTAAACCCTTCGGCGTTGGCGATAACGGTGGGTTTACCCCCTTCCATAACCGCGACGCAGGAGTTAGTCGTCCCTAAGTCAATTCCAACTACTTTTCCCATAATCTTTGTGCTGCTCCGATACAAATTATAGTGACTTCTAGAATCGGAACTGTACTCGGTTTTTAGGCGATACCCACCCCTATCAGTTCCTTTGTTATCTCTATAGTGCAAAATAACCCCGCTTTCTCGATAGTGTAGGTATCCGAACCTTTTTGGTAGTATTGCAGTAGTCGGTAAACCTGCGGTGAAAGTCAAAAATTTTCCCAGGGGGCAGTCTGAGCGGGTAATTTAGATAGTCAACAGCTTATCCTCTGTGTTAAAACACGATCGCCGATAACAATTTATCTAATTCATCGCAGAATCTCAATTGCCTTATTGTCTTAGTTGCATCCGCCTTTTATCTGATTATTTCATAAAAACTATGGCTTACGAAACTCTGGAACTTTCCACCCCGACACCGATTTTATCTTGGGCGGGCCATGAATTGGGACCCCAAGAAACCCAAATGGCCAAAAATGTTGCCTCCCTACCTTTTGTTTATAAACACATTTCTTTAATGCCCGATGTTCACTTGGGTAAAGGTGCTTTAGTCGGTTCGGTGATTGCCACCAAAGATGCCGTAATTCCCGCCGCCGTCGGAGTCGATATCGGTTGCGGCATGGCTGCCCTAAAAATGCCTTTTACTGGTGAACAATTGCAGGGAAAACTTAAAAAAATTCGCCTCGATGTAGAGGCGAATATTCCCGTCGGTTTTGCGGAAAATAAAGAAGTGGATCGGGAAGTGACTAAATGGTCAAAATGGGGGGAATTTAAACAGATTCATCGAGGTGTACAAAACCTAGAGAAAAAAGCCCTTAAACAAATGGGTTCTCTGGGGGGTGGTAATCACTTTATCGAAATTTGTTTAGATACAGATAATCAAGTTTGGTTAATGCTCCATTCCGGTTCTAGAGGTATTGGTAATCAACTGGCCCAATGTCATATTGATACTGCCAAAGAGTTAGCCAAACTAGCAGAATGTAAATTACCCGACCTCGATTTGGCCTACTTTGTCGCCGGTACAGAAGAATTTACCGCCTACTGGCATGACCTACAATGGACCCAGGAATATGCCCGTTATAATCGGGAAATTATGATGGCTAGATTTAAACGGATTGTTGAAAAACATCTAGCGGGAGGCAAACCAACTAAACCCCTCTTAGTAGTTAATTGTCATCACAATTATGCCGAAAAAGAAATTCATTTTGGGGAGGAGGTTTATGTCACCCGCAAAGGAGCCGTCCGCGCTAGAGAAACCGATTATGGCATTATCCCCGGTTCCATGGGAGCGCAATCTTATATTGTTAAAGGTAAAGGAGAACATAATAGCTTCTGTTCCTGTTCCCACGGGGCCGGGCGCTTGATGTCGAGAAATCTGGCTAAAAAAACCTTTACTCTTGATGATTTAATCGCCCAAACCCAAGGGGTTGAATGCCGCAAGGATGAGGACGTTATTGATGAGATTCCGGGAGCTTATAAACCGATCCAACAGGTGATGAATCAACAGGCGGATCTAGTGGAAATTGTCGCCACTCTCAAGCAGGTGATGTGTGTCAAAGGTTAAAAATCATGGCCAGAGCGATCGATTCCTATCTTTTTCTCTAGCATGAAAAAGATAGGAATCGATCGAGGATTATAAGCGATGAGTCTGACTATTGCTGCCGAATTAGCACAAATTCCCGCCCATCATCTCAATATCATGGGCTATGTGGATGAATCCGCCGTTAACGGTCCCGGTTGTCGGGCCGTGGTCTGGGTACAGGGTTGTTCTCGCGAGTGTCGAGGTTGTTTTAATCAAGCTTCCTGGTCCTTCGAGATCAATCAATTAATTACTGTTGAGTCTCTAGCTGCCAAAATTTTGGCTAATCCCCGCAATAGCGGCCTAACTTTCTCCGGGGGTGAACCTTTTTGGCAAGCAAAAGCCTTGACAGAATTGGCTAAATGTGTTAAAGAAAAAGGCTTAAATGTGATGTCCTTCACGGGATTTACGATCGAACAATTGCGCTCAACCCAAGCACCGCCCCACTCTCAAGAATTATTGGCCGAGTTAGATATTTTGGTGGATGGGGCCTATGTGGAATCCCTCGCTATTCATTCTCCCGATTCTCCCGTTTCTTCTAACAATCAACGGATTCACGTCCTCAATCCCGCTCTGCAAGATCAGATTAATTGGGCATCGGATCAAGTAGAAATTCATATTCTCAAAGACGGAACCCGAATTTTTACGGGATTTTGGGGACAGATTATTTCTTGATCAGGCCCAGAATCAGTAATCAGTGATCAGTAAGGGACTTGCGTGGGAATAATATCCCAATCGATCGGAGGGCGCAAGCTTTGCGCCCCTACAGTAACGGATTTTGTTCACAATGTAGGGGCGAACTGCGTTCGCCCAAAAGGTACATTATCAAAGCGCAAGTCCCTAATCAAGATTGTCCAACTACTTACTCTCACTTCATACCGCTCACTGAAAACTCAAATCTGATCAGTGATCACTGCCTAGGAATTTAGGATCACAGATCCCCTAACATCAATTCCTCGACTAAATCAAAATTAGCCGTCACCGATTGCACATCATCGAGAGATTCTAGGGTGTCGATTAACTTGAATAAAAAACGGGCCTGGTCTCGATCGCTCACTTCTAGGGTATTAGTGGGAATCCAGCGTAATTCTGCTTCTTTGACCTTAAATCCCGCTGCTTGCAGAACCTTATTCAATCTCTCCAGGTTAGACACCTCAGTAAAAACTTCTGCTCCTTGACCTTCCTCCTCGCTGTCAAAAAACTCGTAGGATTGGGCCTGGCCCTCTAGGGAAGCTTCTAAAAGCTTATCCTCATCAATAGTTCCCTCAAGGCGAATTACCCCCTTATGGTCAAACATCCAGCCCACACAGCCCGTTTCACCTAAATTACCGCCATTTTTGCTAAAAGCCGCCCGCAGATCCGCAGCCGTGCGATTGCGATTATCGGTCAGTGCTTCGATCAGGATCGCCACACCCCCCGGACCATAACCCTCGTAGCGAATTTCCTCAAAAGCTGAGTCATTTTCCCAAGTTCCCGCCCCTTTAGCGATCGCTCTTTCGATATTGTCATTGGGAATACCGGCCGCCTTGGCTTTTTCGATCGCCGTGCGTAGCTGAAAATTGCCCGCCGGATCGGGAACACCGTTACGCGTAGCCACGATAATGGCCCGGGATAACTGGGTGAAAGTTTGCCCTTTTTTGGCATCAACCCGGGCTTTTTGTCGTTTAATATTTGCCCATTTACTATGACCAGCCATATCTATCTAAGATATCCAACATCAAAAATCTAGCAGATCGATCGCCCTTGGTAAATCTGGGGATAATTGTCAACGAGTGCCGGGTAATGATAATAAATCGTGTTGAGAAACTATAGAGGGGCGGCCAGTTCGAGCATTTGTACTACAATTCCCGATAGGCGGTTTAAATCCAGTACAGCTTATTATAGAAAAGGTTTATTGATCAGGTGGCAATATGGCGCAATTTTCTCGCAAAACTCTACTAATCTTGTTTGCTAGTATATTAGTATTATTATTCTCCTTAGCTCCGGCCCAAGCGCTAAGTTACAATAACCGCAATTTGACCAATAATGACTTTGGGGGGCAGGATTTGCGCGATTCCACCTTCGATCACTCCAATCTGCGCGGTAGTAACTTCAGTCATGCGAATCTGGAAGGAGTACGCTTTTTTTCTGCCAACTTGGAGGGGGCCGACTTTAGCGATGCCAATATGAGAAATGTGGATTTAGAATCGGCCCGTTTAACCAGAGCCAACTTTACCAATGCCGTTCTCGAAGGAGCTTTTGCCACTAACATTTTAATCAAAGGTGCAATTATCGACGGAGCCGATTTTACCGATGCAATTATTCGCTCCGATGTGGAAAAGTATCTTTGTGAGATAGCCACAGGAACTAACCCCATAACTGGCAGAAATACCCGCGATACCCTGTTTTGTCCCTGATATCTAACTATGCTGCTCCTAATCCCCCTGCCATGGCCGATCGAATCTAGAGCCAGATCGGCCATAATTGCTGTAAGCTAGTATTCGATTTTTTAACAAAACCTATAGAATAGATTTTCAAGCCAGTTCGATCGATCAGTCCCCTCTTGGAAAAAGGAAATTGTAACCATCGTGTCCACCAGTACCCTCGGCAATCAAGACAAAGAGCAGCAGTCCAGTAGTTCCCCCGATAGCTTTCTTCAGGGAGTCTCTAGAGTCGCAGGGGGAACCGCTCTCGGCCTGTTGATGGTATCCACGGCCGTGGTGACGGGGGCTGTGGTAGGATTAGCGATCAGTTACCGCAATCTACCCGATGTGAGGATTTTACAGGGCTATGTCCCCACGGAAACCAGTTATATCTATGATGTTAAAGGCAGACCCCTGACCAGCTTACACGGGGAAGCGCATCGGGAAGTGGTGGAACTTGATCAAATTTCCCCCAATCTGAAACGCGCAGTGATGGCGATCGAAGATAGCCATTTTTATCACCATCGTGGTATTAATCCTAATAGTATCGGCCGGGCAGTAGTCGCTAACTGGAAAAGTGGCGGTGTGGTGGAAGGTGCATCTACCATCACCATGCAGTTAGTCAAAAATATCTTTCTTTCCCATCAGCGCACCGTTAGCCGTAAATTAGCTGAAGCAGTCCTAGCAGTACGAGTAGAACAGGTTTTTAGCAAAAATGACATTCTGGAAATGTACCTCAATAATATCTATTGGGGCCATAATAATTATGGAGTCCAAACCGCCGCTAAAAGTTATTTTAATAAACCCGCCTCCGAGTTAAATTTAGCAGAATCGGCGATGATGGCCGGATTAATCCAAGCACCGGAAGTTTATAGTCCTTTTAATAATTATAAAACCGCCAAGGAAAGACAGGCACTGGTTCTCAGTCGGATGCGTAGCTTAGGTTGGATTACCCCCGCACAGGAAGAGGCCGCCTTAAAGGAACCTCTGAAACTGGGTAAACCCACCGCTTGGCAAGAAAGTAAGTTACCCTATGTCACCGATGCAGTGGTGGCAGAATTGCGGCAAAAATTTGGCAAAGAAACCCTAACTAAAGGGGGAATGCGGATTCAAACTACGATCGATCTTGACTTTCAAAACATGGCCGAGTCCACCATTCAACGGGCCTATAATGGCTTGCGTGGTCGCGGTATTCGTACCAAAGACCTACAAATTTCTCTAGTTGCGGTGGATCCCCGCACCCATTTCGTCAAGGCGCTCGTCGGTGGCGTTGATTACAATAAAAGTCAATTAAACCGAGCTATTCAATCCCGTCGTCAACCGGGGTCAGCTTTTAAACCTTTCGTCTATTATACTGCCTTCGCTAGTGGTCGTTTTACCCCCGAAACCGTGGTTAATGATGCTCCCATCCGTTTTCGCGAGGGCGGCGGCTTCTATAGCCCAAAAAACTACGGTGGCGGCTTTTCTGGTCCGGTTTCCCTGCGTAGCGCTCTGATGCAGTCTCTGAATATTCCCGCGGTTGTTCTCGGTCGTCGTGTCGGGATAAATAAAGTCATTGAAGTCTGTCGTCTGCTGGGTTTCGAGAGTCCTTTAATTGCCGTCACCTCTTTACCTTTGGGTTCCGTGGATGTGACTCCTCTGGAAATGGCGGGAGCTTACGCTACTTTTGCCAGTAATGGCTGGCATTCCGAGCCGACCTTTATCATGCGTGTTACTGATAGCCGTGGTAACGTCATGCTCGATAATACACCCAAACCGAAGCTAGTTTTAGACCCCTGGGCCACCGCTTCCCTCAATTCTGTCCTACAGGGAGTTATTCAGGGAGGAACAGCAACCTCGGCTCAAATCGGTCGTCCGGCAGCGGGAAAAACCGGTACTACCGATAACGAGAAAAATGTCTGGTTTGTCGGTTATGTTCCCCAATTAGCCACCGCAGTGTGGATTGGAGATGACCGAAACCGCACTTTAGGCAAAGGTATCACCGGCGGTGGTTTTGCCGCTCCCATTTGGCGCGATTTCATGGCACAAGCTCTGAAAAATGAACGGGTAGAATATTTTCCTTCTCCTTCCAAATTTCGCAAACCAACAGTTAAGTAGATGGTTAATCTAATTGGTTTGATCGTAATTTATCGATCGAGTAAAGGTGGCTAGGTTAAAAATGAAACCCACGCTTTGAGCCTTTAGGTTTCCTACGATTAATAGGTAAGTTACCATGAGTACCATCCAAGTTCAAATTCCCGACTCATTACAGAAAAGTTTAGATGATCTAGCGGCTCGTGATGGAATTTCGATCGATCAATTTATCTTTACTGCGATCGCTGAGAAACTTTCAGCGTTGATGACAGAAAATTACCTAATAGAAAGGTCCAAAAAGGGAAGTCGAGAAAAGTATCAGGCAATCTTAACAAAAGTTCCCGATGTTGAGCCAGAAGCCTATGACCGGCTGCCGACTGTCTGACATATCACTGCACCAGACTTTGTGCTAGACTTTGACAAGGCGGGTGAGTTCAACCGTTAGGCTGTCTTTTAATCCAATTAGTTTGATCGTAATTTCATAATATGAGCGAAGTCTTGAATTTGACTGGATTTATTAGAGATGTAAAATATACAGCCTGTCTAACAGAATCTTTAGACAGAGTATGTTTGGAACAATTTGATGTTAATGAATCCAGAGCTTATGGAATTATAGAGGCACAAAATACAGAAGTCGCTTATTCCAAGTGGGTTTCCCCTAAGCGAACCAGAAGTTATCCATTTGCCAGAATTTATAACACATATAATGCATCAAAAATATTGACAATAATACCGATTATTAAAGATGAGGGAAGAGATGGAGACTTAGATAAGCTTCAATATTCTACAGTTTCATGGATGAATTTACTCAATATATATATAGTTCTTGGATACTATGAAAATGCGGAGAAAAGTCAAAAAACGAAACAGAAAAATAAGCACAAACTTACCAAACAAAAGTTTAATAATGAATTTATTAAGAATCAAATAAAAGAAATTTTAAATTACAAGCAAAGTGCTTTACATTGGAATAAAAGTTTATTAGAAGAAAAGTTTACTTCGACTTTTCAACAGGCTCTTAATTCTTATAAAAATATCTCTGACAATACTGGTGTTTTTACTCATTCTCAAGCTAGTATGGGACAATATCTAAAAGCAGTTATGCTTGATTTTGAAGAATTCAAAAATATATCTCTAAAAGGCTCTAAAATGGCAAGTGAAAGGGAATCAGTTACAGTACATAAACATGAATATTTAGTCGATGGAAGGAAAGCAAACTTCTGTATTGAAAACTATTTGGGAGGAACTTATTATCTAGCACCAGACGAAATTTTATATATAAAAGATCAATATTACATTCAGGAGTCTAAAAATTCTACAAGGAAGGGGCTGCCAGATTTAACTGATATACAAGATGGTCTTTTTAAATTAATTCTGTATTCCAATATAGACTCCATTAACTTAAACAATCAATCCATAAATTTTGTGTCAAAGTTAAAACTTACAGGTAAAGGTATTAAAGACAAAATTACTTTACCTTGTCAATTGGAAAATCTAGAAAAATTTCTTGTGTTAAACTCGGATAATCTGAAGGAGAGAGAGCAGGAAATAATTAGAAAGCTTTTAGTTGAAGTTCAAACCAATAAAAAGCTCGAAATCGAGATAGGAGCTAATTAGTAAATAAAATGTCAAAAATTAAAAGTCCCTTGCGTTATCCTGGTGGTAAATCCCGGGCAATTAAGCAAATTATGCCGCAAATTCCTGTGAATATTAGGGAATATCGAGAACCTTTTTTTGGTGGGGGTTCTGTATTTTTTGCTGTTAAGCAACTCTTTGGACAGCAAATAAAAACCTATTGGATTAATGACTTAAATTATGATTTATATTGTTTCTGGCAATGCGCTCAAGAAAATATTGAGTTATTGGTAGCAAAAATAACAGAAATTAAACAGAAATATGATAGCGGACGAGAATTATTTCAAGATTTAACAAGGGAAGATTTAAAGTTAACCGACTTTGAGAAAGCAGTGCGTTTTTTTATCTTAAATCGGATTACTTTTTCGGGAACAGTGGATTCGGGAGGTTATTCTCAAGCAGCTTTTACCAGTAGATTTACTGATTCATCAATGGCCAGATTAACTCAAATTGCGCCGTTATTAGCATCAGTAAAAATTACTAACCAAGACTACGAAGAATTATTATTTGTTGAGGGAAAAGAAGTTTTTATCTTTCTCGATCCCCCCTACTATAGTGCCACAAAATCCCGTTTGTACGGTGTGAGAGGTAATTTACATACCAGCTTCGATCATCAACGTTTTGCCGATAATATGCGTCAATGTCAGGCTAAATGGTTAATTACCTACGATGATTGTCCAGAGATACGAAAACTCTTTAATTTTGCCCATATTATCGAGTGGAATCTTCAGTATGGCATGAATAATTATAAACAAGGAGCGGCGGCATCTGGTAGGGAATTAATGATCAAAAATTATTAGTGCGATACCGAAGGCACTGCGTAGCAGTACGCTAATCTTATAGCGATTGTCCCCAAGACGATAGGAGAGAATTTCCCATCCCTAGTTAGGGTTTGCGGCAAAAAGTTTTTCCTGGTGGCAGGGTGTGGGGTTTGGGGTTTGGGGTTTTACCCATTTTCAGGTGGTCAATTACCTAATTTTCAGGGAAAAAGTACCTGAATTTTCCCCCCAATCACTCCAAAGGTCGGCACTTTTTGAGGGGAAAAAAGTCCAAAAGTCTTATCCAACAAGGTTTTTAGATTTATTCAGCAGACCCTAATTAAACATTCATATTAGTGTTTTATGTTAAATCTAATGTGTATCGCATAACATCTTCCAATTGCTGTAAATAACTAGAAGAAAGTGTCCCCAACTGTCGTTGAAGTCGTTGTCTATCAATAACAACAATTTGATAACATAAGGCTACTGATTCCTGATTTAAGCCTCCTTGTCCTGCGGGAATAACCATTGTTCCGGGGATTTGTGCGCGACGTAAATTACTGGTTAATGGAATTACAACAACAGTGCTAGTGAAGCGATCAATATTGTTATGTTGGACAATAATAACAGGTCGAATACCAGCTTGTTCTGAACCACGACTCGGATTCAAATCAGCTAGATAAATATCGCCTCGCATTTATTCCTTATCCTCTTATTCAAGGTGAGATAAATAATCGGGTAAAATACTTTCTGAAAAGCTAATATCCTCTTGAGCAAATTCATTTTGTAACGATTGTGCTTCTGCATCTGAAATATTGTCCCATTTCTGAAAACGTGAATTTCTTTGTAAGGATTTGACAAATTCAAGGACTTTTTGCTGTTTTTCTAGCGGTAAAGTCTTAATACTTTGCAAAATCTGGTCTTGAAGATTATTAATATGGGTGACAGACATTTCAACTTTTACTATATCTACACTAGGCCAACCATTTTACCATAAAAAAACGCTCTTGTTGTCAATTAGTTAGCAGCAATTAAATAATAGACAATAAACAATACACAAAAAATAACCCCTCAATTGACTAAATGAAGGGGCATTTATGGTATTTTTAGAAGTAATTTATCCTACTTTTGTGGTTTCTTTTTCGGTAGATTGGGATGATTTTAGTTTGCGCTTCAGGGTTGAAACTGCGCCGATAGTGCCGAGAGCGAGGAGGAAAGTTATAATTTGAGGAACACTATTAGATATGTAGATATGATTAGATAAGGTACAATAAAAGATGAAGATGCACCTACTTAAGCCATGAAACAAGTTCTCAAAAATATTGAGGTATCAGAGATTCCCACACTAATCGATACATGGATAGATATTCCTGTAAATTAATCGATAGTAAACAATGTTGTGAGTCCCGCAGTTGTTCCTATGGAATAATATGTATTGACTGGAACACCATCTAAAGCTGGTATGGCTAAAGAACAACGATGGAAAGTTTTATCAAGAAATCTTTTGTACATACATCTTTTTACCGATTTCACGGGGATCAGGCAACTAACCCTACTGGAAGTTGCACCAGGAATACCTGGCACTATCAAAAATCTGCCATGATCATTTATACACTTATATACTTGACCAGATTGAGCTATTAAAAAGTCTTTGTTTTCACTTAAGTTAAATGTTTTAGCTTGTCGAGACACAGTTAGTCCCAATAAAGTTAATACAGCCGTTATGTATATTACACTTGTTTTCATTAATGTATCTCCTCAAAGTGCGAGCGCTCCCCCTCGCAGCCAGATTAAGCAACAACCCAACACCAAAGGCGGACAAAACAAAAACACACACTCCCCCCCCCACAACTGTATTAAAAGTTACAATTTAATAAATCTTTACATTCCTCTCTTAATCCCGATAAAGAAACCGCAGAACCAAGTCGGTTGTGAACAGCCCACCGCTTTTACCATTTTTGGTTAGTATCTGGATGTGGTATTATTTGAGGTGTGTTCGGATTATCTGATACGATCAAGGTCTATGACAACTTACTATGAAATCCTCAGCCAAATAGAGAATCTTCCCCTTACGGATAAGTTGCGACTTTTAGAGGATTTAAAAACTATCATCAAGCCGACCGTAGCGCCAAAAGATGACGATGAGATCATTCCAGCCGAAGAACTTGCTGAAAGCCAAGCAGCATGGCAAGATTATTTATCCGGTCGAGATACTGGAATCACTTCAACAGAATTAAAATACAAATTATTTGGAGATAAACTTGGCTGATTATATTCTACTTAGACAAGCAGAACGCTACTTAGAAAGGATGCCTAAAAATGATCAAATTCGTCTTCTTGAAGCTTTGGATACTTTGATTTCGGATTCTACAAAATTAGATATTAAACCCCTTTACGGAAGAGATGAACTAAGATTGCGAGTAGGTAAGTATCGAGTGTTGTTTTTTGAAGATAGAAATAACAATCTATACGTCATTACAACTATTAAACCTCGCGGCGATGTCTATAAATAATACCAGAACTCTTTTCTAGACTGCTGTTTCTCCTTTCGCCATAAGACAGTGATTCACAGAAGAAGGAGTTTCAGGTGTTTTCCCCTGTTTTACCCCTTTTCAGGCGACCTATCCTCATTCCGTGAGGTATTGTGACGCAGTATGTCCTATTCGCCTTTGCCTTCTCCCTTGACGGACTCTCAACTCGATCGCCAACTAAATTAAACACAATTAATATCAACCGACGGGATTCAACTGACCTAATTCGACGCTCACCGCATCAAAGCGATTGTCCCCGGGACGATAGGAGAGAATTTCCAATCCCTAGTTAACAATAACGGGTACGGTAGGGATCGAACCTACAACCGTCCGCTTAGAAGGCGGATGCTCTATCCATTGAGCTACGTACCCAGGAAAGCACAATTATAGATTATAGCTCCAACAGTGACAAGTGGTAGGACTAATTTTCGCCGTTGCCCCTCTTTGCCACTGTCCAAGCTTAATGATGATGGTGATGTCCGTGGTGATGATGGTGATCGGAATAAATGTGAGGAATTGTTACAGAACTATTGACAGATAAAGCCTCTTGTGATAGTAAAGCTTCGATATGTTCCTCGGCCCAATCGGCGACCATCTGGCAAAATTCGGGGTTATCGTTGACACAGGCCATCTGCACATAATTAACTTGGTCGTGTTTGCGGCGTAAAGCTTCGATAATATGCTCCACATCCAGTAAAGTTTCGTGATTTTCCGTAGCAAAGCCAATCGGCATGAAAATTAAAGCTTTGGCCCCTAATTCAATCAAATTCTTCGCCGCTAACTCTGCATTCGGTTGCGTCCATTTAATTAAGGGGGTTTGGTGATTTAACCAACCCACAGAAATCAAGGGATAACGATAGATTAATTTTTCCCGGACTAACTCGTATAAAGCTTGACTTTCATCGATTCCCGACGTAAATCCCTTAGCTTCGTGGGGACAACCGTGATTCATTAAAATAATGCCAATTTGCGAGGGAAGACAGCTACTAGCTACCTCGGCCGCGATTTTTTCTTCCACTAACCGCGCCATTAGATCTATATAAGCGGGTTGGTTATAAAACGAGGGAATATAGCGCAATCCTTTAACCCAATGTTCCCCCGTTTGTCCTTGAGCTAAAGCTTTATTAACCTGTTCGATGGCAATGCCACTGGTAAAGATAGAATCAACGACGAGGAGAGGATAGATCAAAATTTTCTCGAATCCCCGCTCGCGGATTTCCGTTAATATCTGTGCCGGTAAAAAAGGCGCACAGAAGTTAAACGCTTTGAATACCTCCACCAGATTACCCCATTTTGCCTGTAAATTGCGCTCAATTTCCTGTCTTTGATGCTCGAAAATGTGGTTATGGGGGGAAATAAAGTGATTATGCTGGTGCTGCCATTCGTGTAGGTCAAATATGGCCAATAATTTCGCTAGGGGAGGATAAACCCAAGTCGGTACAGGAGCGAACTTAGCCGTCAGCAAATTTAAGGCCTGTTCATTATAGTTGGCGAAGTCCTCGTAACTCTCCACTTCCCCGTATCCCATCAATAATACCGCCACTCGATCGCTGTGGTTGTGGGTAGCGGCTAACGGTTGTTGATCTGAAATGGCAACCACGTTTTTAACCCCGATTTTTTAAGTGAAAAACGCTATATCACTGGGATAGTAGCGTTTTTCCATCCTATCCCCTCCCACGCGATAGACCGCTAAAAATTTATAACCTCTACAGAATCATACAGATTGCTTATCATCTTCATTAATAAAACGATATGTAAAGAAACTTTAAATAATGTTAAGATCGTTGCAGTCCCACCTATGAGAGATATGACAGCAGGCGTGTTTGGTAGCTTACCTTTTCCCAATCAGAGCGGCGATCAACTCATCAGTAAAGTGGTGAGTGCTGCGATCGCTGCATTATTCAAACGCACAGGCAAGCTGACAGCGACTGTCCGCGCCGAACCCGTAGCCAAATTACTGCAAGGCAGTATCGACGGTTTTGACTTTATCGGTCAGTCGATGCTGATGTACAATGGCCTACGCATCGAAGCCATGGAACTGTATGTGCAGGCAGTGGCGATCGATTTTAGTGCCATTTTTACCGGACAGGTGAAACTCCGTCAACCGACGCGGGCCACTTTGCGGGTAGTTTTAACGGAAGAAGACTTAACCACCTCTTTTAATACACCTTTTATTGTCGAAAAACTGCAAAGATTAGAGTACGAAGGTAAATCAATTCACTGTCAGAACACAGAATTAATTCTCAATGACGATAAAACTTTAACTCTCAAAAGTCTAATTAAATTGGCAGAAGAAGAACCAATTCTGCTAGAAATGACCACGGCTGTGGTTGTGGAAGAACGGCGAAAAATTCAATTTGTTGATGTGGTTTACCAAGGGGACGAAAGATCGAAAGCTTTAGGAGAAGCTTTAATCAGCCATGTTAACAACCTTATGGATTTAGATAAGTTTGCTCTCGATGGTACTCAATTAAGGGTCGATCGACTACGTTTAAAAGATAAACAGATTATCTTTTATGGTATCGCCGATATCGAGCGTTTTCCCAAAAGAAAATAGGCAATCATCAACGGGTCTAAAAATATCAAGAGTTTTACAGACTTTACCCTAAAGATGAAGTATAACCTAGTTTGCTATTGACTCCTGAATCCTGACTCCTGAATCCCCAAAACGAAAACTTCTTATCTCACCATTGAGATAACTGCTGTGGCTTTTAATCGTGCTTGTGGCTACAGGGAGGCACAGGATCGTAACCTCCGGGGTGAAAGGGATGACAACGGAGAATACGCTTAATTGCTAACCAAGAACCCCGTAGCACACCAAAGCGATCGATCGCTTCTATGGCATACTGGGAACAGGTGGGTTGAAAACGACAGGAAGGGGGAAATAGCGGCGAAATAAACCGTCTATATCCCTCAATTAAGCCAATAAAAATTCCTTTCATCAATGTCACCTCGATCGCCTAAACTAAATAGATAGTCAATTTTCGCTTTTGCCACGTGGAACTATCCCACTCTCTCCTATTTTCGATCAGTTTAGTCGCCTGTTACCTAGCTGTTCTGATTCTGATCGCTGAAAAATTAAAAAGTGTTTTCAGTACCGATGGCGAAATTACCCGCAAAGTTGTCCACATTGGCACAGGAAACGTCATCCTTTTTGCCTGGTGGTTAAATATCCCCGCTTGGGTGGGAATAAGTGCGGCCATCCTAGCGGCAATTATTGCTATCCTATCCTATTTTTTCCCCATTTTGCCCAGTCTTAATAGTGTTGGTCGCCGCAGTTGGGGAACTTTTTTTTATGCTGTTAGTATCGGTGTTCTTGTGGCTTATTTTTGGCCAATTTCTCACCCCGAATACGCAGCAATGGGTATTTTAATTATGGCTTTAGGAGACGGATTAGCAGCCCTAGTGGGACAAAATTTCGGTCAACATCCCTACAAAATTTTCGGCAGTGGCAAAAGTCTGGAAGGTTCCCTGACTATGTTAGGAGTCAGCTTTCTAGTCAGCTTGATTATTTTATCTTTTGTTAATGGCATTAATCCGCCAATTATTCTAGTATCTTTATTGACAGCGATCGGAGCTACTATTCTAGAAACTTTCTCGAAACTGGGTATAGATAATCTCACTGTACCCGTTGGTAGCGCCGCCATTGCCTATTTTCTTACTCAAATTTTCATCTCAAGCTAGTCTATCTCAGCTTATTCACAAGGGACGAATCTAAAACCTCATTGGTTAAGCTAAGTAGGGAGGCACAATTATTTGTTAGGATGGGTTAGTGGTAGCGTAACATGAGCGGGTGTTGGGTTTCATGCTTCAACCCAACCTACGTTCTATGTTAGCAATCAGCTTTTTAGTCAGCTGTACCGATAACTGATAACTGATAACTGATAACTGATAACTGATAACTGATAACTGATATGACTTTTACGATCACTCAAAACCAAAATCAATACCTTACCTATTGTCTCAAGGATGAAGAGGCTGACGCTTATCTGGAAGTGGTTCCCGCTAGGGGAGGAATCATCACCCGTTGGCAAATTTGCGGAGAAGATCTTTTATATCTGGACAGAGAAAGATTCAAAGATCCTAACCTCAGCGTCCGCGGAGGAGTCCCGATTTTATTTCCTATCTGCGGCAACTTACCCGATAATACCTATCAACACCAAGGCCGAAACTATACCCTCAAACAACACGGATTTGCTCGTGATTTACCTTGGCAAGTCAGCAAACAAAGCAGCGAAACCGCCGCTAGTTTAACCCTAGAATTAAACAGTAATGAAGCCACTCGTCAAGTCTATCCCTTTGATTTTCAATTAATCTTTACCTATCAACTGCAAGGAAACAGCCTCAGAATTCACCAAAAAGTAATTAATCTTTCCCCCGAAAAAATGCCCTTTTCTATCGGCTTCCATCCCTATTTTCAAGTCACCGATAAAACCCGATTGTCCTTTGATATTCCCTCCTCCCAATACCTCGACCAACGCACGAAAACCTTCCATTCCTACTCTGGTAACTTTGACTTTAATCTCGAAGAAATTGATGCCGCTTTTCCGCAAATTACGCGCCATCAAAGTGGTTTTAGTGATTCTTATCATCAGCGCCAAATTGTCCTCAGTTACGACGATCTCTATACAACTATAGTTTTTTGGACCCTGAAAGATAAAAATTATATCTGTCTCGAACCTTGGAGCGCTCCCCGCAACGCCCTTAACACAGGCGAACATTTGACCTACTTAGAACCCCAGAGCAGCCGCGAGGCGATCGTGGAAATGCGAGTCAATCAAATTTAAATTACCCCTTGACTTAGCCTCGATAAGATGTTATATTGATGAATCGTGTGCAGAACACGAAACGGGTCGCTAGCTCAGCGGTAGAGCACTCGGCTTTTAACCGATTGGTCTTGGGTTCGAATCCCAGGCGACCCATAAAAATTTACTGATACAGAAAGATTGACTTGCCTTCCCCTGTCTATGGATTAGCTTTGCATACCAGCAGTCCCCAACTAGGACTGGCCCTCTCTAATTTCAGTGATGATAGTCGTCAACAAACTTGGGACTTAGACAGGGATTTATCAAACCTATTCCACCCCTATCTAAAACAGTTCCTAGCCCCGCAAAAATGGGCAGATTTAGCCTTTCTAGCCACTGCTAGGGGTCCAGGGAGCTTTACCAGTACCCGCATCGGTATAGTCACCGCTAGAACCCTAGCACAACAATTACAGCTACCGATTTTTACCGTCTCCAGTTTAGCGGCCTTTGCTTGGTCACAACGGGATTTTTATCCCCTTGATACCTATCTAGCCCTAGAAATGCCCGCCACTAGGGGACAATTGTATGTGGGCATCTATCGGGGTAATCGGGTTTATTTAGCTGATAGCCTGATGACTTTGGAACAATGGCAGCAGACCTTAGAAAACTTAACTATTTCCTATCAAAGATTAGCCACACCCAGTTATTTAGGCATAAATGCCCCCGCTATCCTCGATTTAGCCCATTTGGATTGGCAAACGGGAAAACGCCCCCATTGGTCGGAGGCGCTACCATTTTACGCGATGTGATTGGGGTTTGCGGCAAAAAGTTTCTCGTGGGGTGTGGGGTGTAGGGTTTTACCCATTTTCAGGGGGTCAATTACCTAATTTTCGGGGAAAAAGTACCTGAATTTTCCCCCTGATCACTCCCACGCCTGGCACTTTTGGATTTCAAAAAGGTCTAAAAGTCTTACCCAACAAGGTTTTTAGATTTATTCAGCCAACCCTAATTAGGTAGTGATTCAGTAGCAGTGGTGAGCCATCTTGCTTATCTGGACTGAGTCGTGTAGAATATTTATTGATAAAAATAATTGCTTGATAAATGTTGAGAATTTGTTTTTTATGATTGCTATTTTTATTAATAGAACTCTTGCAAATTAATTACATGGCAATTCCATACCTCTTTATTTAAGCTACACAAACTATCTCAATTATACAAATTAAGAATAAATTATCCTTGAATGGATTAATGTTTGGCAACTTTTAAGAAGTTGCTATATCTATGCCTAACTCATAGTTATAAATAGCCGCCAACAGGTTAACTCTTAAACTATATCTTCGACGACGATTCCGATATTTACAGGATAAGATTTTCAAGATTTTGAGTTTCCTGTTTATAGGTTCAATGATAATCCTTTCTTTGGCTAAAGGCTTGTTATACTCCTTTTCTAACTCTGTTAATTTTCTATTTTTCGGTTTCTTTTTCGGTGTATAACTATTACTATGATATGCAGCTATTCCCTGATAACCTAACTGATAACTGATGGGAGCATCTCACCTTTGTAACCCCTAAATCAGGTTTTATGTCAAGCTATTTTGAAAGCCTTGCTAGAAACCAGTTTAACTGATAACCACTGTCTTCTCTGCTGGTAGTTAAAGGTTTTCAAACCTTTATATGTATCTTTAACGCCTTTTTCCGCCGTATCTTTAGCCGCAGCAACCGCACCAGCAGTCAAGGCGGTGACGATGATTCTTCCACCTCAGCGGCCGACCCCGCTTGATTGTAAAGATTTGTTTAGCTTGACCAGAGGTTGATAGTGCATAGGCTAGGATGAATCTTAAATGGATTCAAAATGAATTTCAAATGAATTCAAGATGAACCAATCTGGTGAACTGTCGTATTTTAATCATGGAGTTGCCATTTTGTGAGTAAGAAATGGTTCGCGGATAACAGTTTGTCGATCGGGCGGACTCCTCTAGTGCGCCTTAATCGAATCGTTGGCAACAATCACGCCACGGTTCTGGCCAAGATTGAAGGTCGCAATCCGGCCTATTCGGTCAAATGTCGTATTGGTGCGGCCATGATCTCGGATGCAGAACAACGGGGACTATTGGGGCCGGGCAAAGAACTGGTGGAACCCACCAGTGGCAATACAGGCATTGCCCTGGCCTTTGTAGCCGCCGCTAAGGGGATTCCCCTAACCCTGACCATGCCTGAAACCATGAGCTTGGAGCGGCGCAAACTGTTGCTCGCCTATGGAGCCAATCTGGTGTTAACAGAAGGGACTAAAGGCATGACCGGGGCGGTGGCAAAGGCAGAAGAAATTGCCGCGTCTAATCCCGATCGCTATGTGTTGTTGCAACAGTTCCGCAATGCTGCCAATCCCCGCATCCATGAGGAAACCACCGGCCCTGAAATTTGGCAGGATACAGACGGGGCGATCGATATTCTCGTGTCGGGTGTGGGAACGGGCGGAACCATTACGGGAGTTTCGCGCTATGTCAAAAAGACCCGGGGAAAACCGATTTTATCGGTAGCAGTGGAGCCAGAAGCCAGCCCCATACTATCCCAAGCCCGGGCAGGTCAGCCCTTAAAGTCTGGCCCTCACAAAATTCAGGGCATTGGGGCGGGGTTTGTTCCCGAAGTTCTGGATTTATCCCTCGTGGATGGGATTGAAACCGTTTCCAACGAAGAGGCCATTCTTTATGCCCAACGGTTGGCCAAGGAAGAAGGGATTATCTCCGGCATTTCCTGCGGTGCCGCCGTCGCCGTCGCCGCTCGTTTGGCACAACAACCCGAACACCAAGGCAAAACCATTGTCGTGATTTTGCCAGATTCCGGAGAACGGTATTTGAGTTCCATCCTGTTCCAGGGGGTATTTAATGAGCAAGGGTTAGTGGCATGACGAGCGAGCATCCGAGCAGTTCCAGCGCTCTCTCCCAACCCACCTTGTCCTTGGATCTCGATGAAATTATCGCTCAATTGTCCAAACCTCGTGGCGAGTCGTTCCACAGTTGGTCTCAATCACGAAGCCATTTCCCCTTGCCCTCCCGTGAGGCCTTATTTCGGATTGTTGATCGACTGCGTGCCGTTCTTTTTCCCTATCACTTTGGCAATCCCGATTTAGGCGAAACGTCCAGCCGCTATTTTATCGGTCATACCCTCAATGAAGTCTTGCAACTGCTGCATCACCAGGTTTGTCGTGAACAGTGGTTGCTGGGGTCGCAGTTGCACTGGTCGTCAGACCAGATTGAGAAACACGCCCAAGGGACGGTACAAGCCTTTGCCACTCAATTACCCCATCTGAAAGCTCTACTGGAAACGGATATCACGGCGGCCTATCGAGGTGATCCGGCAGCCAGAAATTTAGATGAAGTGTTGTTTTGTTACCCCGGGGTAACGGCAATCACTTATCACCGCATTGCCCATGCCCTGTATCGGTTGGACTCGCCCCTGTTGGCGCGGATTATCAGTGAAATTGGTCATTCCTTAACGGGGATTGACATTCACCCCGGCGCCTCGATCGGCAATAGTTTCTTTATCGATCATGGGACGGGGGTGGTGATTGGGGCAACCACGGTGATTGGCGATCGCGTGCGCCTTTACCAAGCGGTCACGCTCGGGGCGAAAAGCTTTCCCCGGGACGAATCGGGCAGTTTAATCAAAGGTCAACCCCGTCATCCGATTATTGAAGATGATGTGGTGATTTACTCAGGTGCAACGATTCTCGGTCGGGTAACTATCGGTCGGGGCGCCACCATCGGTGGAAATGTTTGGTTAACCCGCAGTGTGCCGCCGGGGGGTTTTGTCTCCCAGGCGCAACTACGACAGGAAATGTTTGATGACGGCTCGGGAATTTGAGGGGCTGTCCGGGCTGTGAATGTTCGGCCATAACAGTCGCTTTGTTACTTTTTTTTTTGAATTGGAGGATTTAACTCAATGACCTATACCCAAGATCATGAATTGCAACTGGCTTTGGGAGATGCTGCCGCTCGGCAGTTGGCCAATGCCACAAAGACCGTTCCTCAGTTATTGACCATTTCACCCCGGTGGTTCGTTCGCCTCTTGCATTGGCTACCCGTTGAAGCGGGGATTTATCGTCTCAACAAAGTCAGGGATGCCTCCCGGGTTGAGGTGGCTTGCTCTGAACGAGATGAGCGGGAGCTGCCCGAAACCTTTGTGGATTACGAAGAGAACCCCCGGGAGTATTTCTTGAGTGCGGTGAATACGGTACTGGATGTTCACACTCGCGTGTCCGATCTCTACAGCAGTCCCCACGATCAGATCCATGAACAATTGCGCCTGACGATTGAAACGCTGAAGGAACGTCAAGAAAATGAGTTGATCAACAACCATGAGTACGGATTGCTCAACAATATTGTTGATTCCCAGAAAGTGCAACCTCGCAATGGTGCGCCCACGCCGGACGATTTGGATGAGTTGCTGGTGAAGGTGTGGAAGGAACCGGCATTTTTCCTCGCCCATCCTAAAGCGATCGCGGCCTTTGGCCGAGAAGCAACCCGACGGGGTGTACCCCCTGCTACGGTGTCATTATTTGGCTCTCAGTTTATTACTTGGCGGGGCGTGCCTTTGATTCCTTCCGATAAGTTGGCTGTGAATGAACAAGGCAAAACCAATATTTTGTTATTGCGGGTAGGAGAAAGCCGTCAAGGGGTGGTCGGTCTCTATCAGCCCAATTTACCCGGTCAACAGGGAGTTGGCTTGTCGGTGCGATTTATGGGGATTAGTCGCAAGGCGATCGCCTCTTACCTGGTCTCCCTCTACTGTTCGTTGGCAGTGTTGACCGACGATGCGGCGGCCGTACTGGAGAACGTTGATGTCAACCAATACCACATCTACGACTATGACTAACCCTGAACTGATCCCTGAAAAGGCGGGGGGGAATCTACCCTCTGTATCCCCGCCCACCACTGCCCCAACTGAGGTCGAGAACATTTCTCTTAACCCCTTATTCCAACCTGACCTTCTTGAGCATCTCGCCCAGACGATAATTCAAGAACTACAACGGCACGACCTTGGAGCGGAGCTGGCCAAGGGGTTGAGTCCAGACCGGGATGATCTGGTGCCATCCACCCCCGCAACTTCCCCGGCTGCTGTGGGCGAACGGCCCACAGTTCCCTTGGCTGTACCCTTAGCAACCCCCTCTTTCTACTTCATTGAGGAGTTAGAAACAAAAATCCCCGACCTTCCGGCGGTAGTGGCCAAGCCTGAACAGCTTGTTCAAGTCCCAGCGATCGATCCCCTTTTTGTCCCCCATGCCAGCGGGCGAAGCGTTCAACGACCCAGCTTCTTTGATGTTCATACCGTTCGCCTGGATTTTCCTATCCTGCAAGAACGGGTGAATGGCAAACCGCTGATCTGGTTCGACAATGCCGCAACAACTCAAAAGCCCCAAGCAGTCATCGATCGCCTCGTTCATTTCTACAGCCATGAAAATTCCAATGTGCATCGTGCCGCCCATGAATTAGCGGCCCGTTCCACAGATGCTTACGAAGCGGCCAGAGAAACGGTACGCCGTTTTCTCAATGCCTCATCTGCTAACGAAATCATTTTCGTGCGGGGAACAACGGAAGGCATTAATCTGGTGGCAAAAAGCTGGGGACAACAAACCCTGCAAGCGGGGGATGAGATTGTCCTCACCCATCTAGAACACCATGCCAATATTGTGCCTTGGCAGCAACTAGCCGCCCAAACGGGAGCAAAATTGCGGGTTGTCCCCGTCGATGACCACGGGCAGATTTTACTGGCAGAGTACCAACAATTACTCAACTCCCGCACAAAACTGGTGGCTTTTTCCCATGTTTCCAATGCCTTGGGAACCATTACCCCCGCCAAACAAATCATTGACTTGGCCCATCGGGTCGGGGCCAAAGTCTTGTTAGATGGCGCTCAATCGGTTTCCCACATTCCGATCGATGTTCAACAATTAGGGTGTGATTGGTTCGTCTTTTCCGGGCATAAAGTCTTTGGTCCCACAGGGATCGGGGTACTTTATAGTCAAGAAGACCTGTTAAATGCCACGGTTCCCTGGCAAAGCGGCGGCAACATGATCGTGGATGTGACGTTTGAGCGTACCGTGTATCAGGCGGCTCCCACTCGTTTTGAGGCTGGAACGGGCAATATTGCCGATGCCGTTGGCTTAGGGACGGCCTTGGATTATGTTCAGCAGATTGGTTTGACCACCATTGCCAATTACGAGCATGAACTTCTGGAGTACGCCACTGCGGGACTGACAACCATCCCGGGCCTGCGTTTGATTGGGACGGCAGCCGATAAGGCCGGCGTGCTTTCCTTTGTGCTAGAGGGATTTGATGTGGAAGTGATTGGACAAGCCCTGAATCGGGAAGGGATTGCCGTGCGGGCAGGCCATCACTGCGCTCAACCCATTCTGCGACGCTTTGGTTTAGAGGCAACGGTGCGCCCTTCCTTGGCTTTCTACAATACTAAAGCCGAGGTGGATGCGCTGGTGGCTGCGTTGGAACGTCTGCAACACCAATAAACTGACGGTCATAGGTGGGGCAGCTTGTACACCTATTCCAGTTCTCCCTAAACTGCCACCTATTTAAAATGTATAGCTGGACTTCCCCCATACATAAATACTAAAAAATTAACAAAACCCTTACTGCAGGTCGCTTCTAAGAAAAAATTGAAAAGAGGCTGCTAGGTACATTTTTCACTTGAAAATGGCTGTACCGTTGACTGTATCTGGAGTAGAGCGATTCCGTAGAGTTGGCTGTATAGTGATCGCTAACCTGATTTTAACAGATAGTGTCATTCATCTCTAGAGTAAGGGATTCGCTCTGTAGCCATGTTTTTGCTGGTTTTCTGCCCCGAAACAAGCTATAATGGTCTAAAGGTCAAATTTGAAAATTTTTGCCTCAAACCCTATCTGCGTAAGAACTTCAGGATTTTGTGTCCAGTAGTTCATTAGTATTGTATTGCTTGAACTCAGGCTCTGTAAGACTTTTAGCCATAGCTAGTATGTTTATACGGGGGAAGTCCAGGTATAGGAGGGTGAGGAGCGGGTTTTTCAAGTTGGATTGGGAGTTAATTATCTTATTAAAAACGGA
>NZ_JAPZSS010000256.1:0-4172 GCF_027532015.1 Microcystis sp. LE19-131.1A
ACAGAAAGCCCTGAATTAACAAGGGTTGTACGTCAATTCGTGGGGCAAACCGCGCACCCTGGCAAGCAGAAAAAGACTTTTGACATGATTTGAAGTCCGATGCTCGAATCGGGAGCATTACTCCGCGTCGTCTCCCGCAAAAGGGCTCCAATCGCCGTTTCCTTTATAACGTTCGTAGACCGAAAATGGGGCGATCGCATTGCCATCACGAGAGACGGTAGCGGCATTTTCCCGTTGGACAGGAGCAGAGTTACGGGGTGTCAGTTTCTTGGTTTTCATGGTGGAATTTCCTCCAATAGATTTATTTTTTCATACTGTAGCAACACTACAAAATCAAAGTCAATAGTTTTTTGGTAAATTAAGGTGAGATTCCTGAAGGTGAGATTCTGTCTGCAATTAATCAGGTGGATGCCAACCAGCTTTAACCCAATTTTTACGCACAACGACAGCTAGACTATTATTTAATTTTAAAGCTACAAGTGTTGCCCGACCACAAGCCGTTATTCCCATAATTTCTGTTCCCTCTGAACTCCAAGTAAAATGTTCTTGCCACCTTTGAAGGCGAGGATTAAACAAAGAAACTAACAGTTCAGATTCAGGATCAATAGCCTCAGTTTGTGTCCACTTATATTGATTACATAATTCACAAGCTAAACATAAATTTTCTTCTGTATTAGCACCACCTTTAGTTAAAGGTTGGATATGATCAATTTGTAATCTTCCCATAATATAATCCTGGTGGCTGAGGCAATATTCACAGCGATTTCCTGCCCGTTGTCTAACTTTTTGGCGCAAAGTTTCTGTGAGAAAGCTCATGGTATTAAAGCATCTCTCAAACCTCTTTTAACGGCTTCAGCTAAGGCGATTGACTTTCTTAATTGTCCCATTTGGTAAATTGAGATTAAAACTGACAATTCATAGCCTTCAGCTTCGGTTAAACCCGTATTTTTTCCCTTAGCTTGTAACTCTCCCAAGCGTTGATTTTGAACAACATCCATTTTTGAATTAGCTAATTCAATCACTTCAGCATCTAACAGATGGGAAATTTTAACATGATTACCCACTGCTGAGAGACTATTAAAGGTAGGTAGAACAATTTCTAAGGTATCAATTAAAACCTCTGATAACTCTCGTTGCGTAGCCTTTCCTAAACATTGGGCGGTTTCAGCTAAACTGACTGGTAAATCAATAGTAATTCGAGTCATTTGTGATGTATGAGTAAGTAAATCTTACCTTAATCATAGCTTAAGTAATTCTGTCAGAGGTACAAACCGAAGGAGAAGACAAACCCAACCCGTTAACCCTGGGGTAGTAAGCTGTTGACAGGGGTTCATCTCTCCTAGGCCAAGTCTTCTAGCACTCTTGAGCGAAGGAAAAAGGCAAGTGGGGAAAAACCCAACCTCTCCCCTGCTCCCCCTCTCCCTTGCTCCCCTGCTTCTCCCGCGTGCCAGGTAACACTCCCGCGACAGAAAGCCCTGAATTAACAAGGGTTGTACGTCAATTCCTTGGGGCAAACCGCGCACCCTGGCAAGCAGAAAAAGACTTTTGACATGATTTGAAGTCCGATGCTCGAATCGGGAGCATTACTCCGCGTCGTCTCCCGCAAAAGGATACCGCGAATCCCGAGGATCCCATTCCAGGGGGGCGATCGCATTGCCATCACGAGAGACGGTAGCGGCATTTTCCCGTTGGACGGGAGCAGAGTTACGGGGTGTCAGTTTCTTGGTTTTCATGGGGTAAAATCCTCCAATAGGTTTGTTTTTCACAGTATGGCAACACTACCAATCCAAGTCAACAGTTTCTAGGTCAATTTTTGTTGAGAAAGAGTCAAGTTTGCGAATCACACTTTCTCCCTTATTCCTAACAGAAAGCTCTGAATTAACAAGGGTTGTACGTCAATTCGTTGGGGCAAACCGCGCACCCTGGCAAGCAGAAAAAGACTTTTGACATGATTTGAAGTCCGATGCTCGAATCGGGAGGATTACTCTGCGTCGTCTCCCGCAAAAGGATAACACTTCCCCCACTCGTGGGGGCCGCAATCGTGGGGGGCGATCGCATTGCCATCACGAGAGACGGTAGCGGCATTTTCCCGTTGGACAGGAGCAGAGTTACGGGGTGTCAGTTTCTTGGTTTTCATGGTGGAATTTCCTCCAATAGATTTGTTTTTCACAGTGTAGCAAAACTACCAATCCAAGTCAACAGTTTCTAGGTCAATTTTTGTTGAGAAAGAGTCAAGTTTGCGAATCACACTTTCTCCCTTATTCCTAACAGAAAGCTCTGAATTGACAAGGATTGTAAGTCAATTCGTTGGGGCAAACCGCGCACCCTGGCAAGCAGAAAAAGACTTTTGACATGATTTGAAGTCCGATGCTCGAATCGGGAGCATTACTCCGCGTCGTCTCCCGCAAAAGGATTACTATAATAATCCCCAATTCCGCGCTTGCCCTGGGGGGCGACCGCATTGCCATCACGAGAGACGGTAGCGGCATTTTCCCGTTGGACAGGAGCAGAGTTACGGGGTGTCAGTTTCTTGGTTTTCATGGTGGAATTTCCTCCAATAGATTTGTTTTTCACAGTATGGCAAAACTGCCAATCCAAGTCAACAGTTTCTAGGTCAATTTTTGTTAAGAAAGAGGGTGCTGCTGAATCAAGGTATGAATGACAACCTTGTACCCATCCAAAAGTTAGTTTGGGTCTAGGTTTTAAAAATCTCACAAAAGAAGATTCATATCTCAAATCAGCAACGCCGGTTGATTGATGAATCAACCTACTATGAGAGCAACAACCTGTACTCCCCTGCTCCCCCTCTCCCCTGCTTCTTCACCCCCCGAAGCAATCTCTTAAAAGTTTTAATTGTTCTGATTGGTAATAAATTGATGAACAATCTCAACTCTTAGATTTAATTCCCGTGCAATTTGTTCTTCATTAAGTCCCAACCTAACCAGAAGAGGAATTGTTTCCAATTTCCCTTCAAGTTTTCCTTCAAGTTTTCCTTCAAGTTTCCCTTCAAGTTTCCCTTCAAGTTTTCCTTCAAGTTTTCCTTCAAGTTTTCCTTCAAGTTTCCCTTCTTCTTTAGCTTCTTGATAAAACTTGGTTTGTTTCCATTCCGTGAGATTAAACATAGCTTCTAACTCCTGGCGACTTTTCTGCGGAAATTTGTAGATAATAATCTTCTCGATTAACTCGATAACATTTCGTTGAGTGTTAGGGTCAATAATCTGTTGGCGGGTTTGCTCAATCAAGGATTGAACCTGTTCGGGTGCTTTTTTCCCACTGATGACGATAAACTGGAGGATACTTATCCCCAGAGAGGGAGGAGATTCAGCCTCGATTTCATCGAGATATATTCGTTGTATCCGCTCTAAGTTTAGCAAATTTTGGTAAGCGATGGGAAACCCAATGTCCAAGCGGCGCTTTCCCCACAGAATCACGGGACAGCAGGCGCGTTCCGGCTTATACTGCTTGAGATAGAGGAAGATCTGAGTCATAAATCGCCAATAAAAATCCTCGTCTTTTTGAAATTGAACTTCGACAAAGTAAAGCGGATAATCCGGGTGGTCTGCATCGGGAATAAATACCCCATCAAGTCGGAAAGCCAATTCTTTGATTTCGACTGATTTAAATTGATAATTTTGCGCCAGATTGGGAGATTCTCCTAGCAGTTGAAAGAGAAGTTCGGGAAAGACTTGAAATAGGGTATAAAAGATTTTATCGGTTTTCATTACTCCTTCTTTGGTCGTCAAGTCAATAGTTTTTTTATGAATTTTCGTGTTCTTGCTTGACAAAACGGTGATCGCATAACAATAAATGGCGATCGCACTAGCTAATTCTTCCAGCACTTTTGAGCGAAGGAAAAAGGCGAATGGGGAAAAAATCACCCTCTCCCCTGCTCCCTCTCTCCCTTGCTCCCCTGCTTCTCCCGCGTGCCAGGTAACAGAAAGCCCTGAATTAACAAGGATTGTACGTCAATTCGTTGGGGCAAACCGCGCACCCTGGCAAGCAGAAAAAGACTTTTGACATGATTTGAAGTTCGATGCTCGAATCGGGAGCATTACTCCGCGTCGTCTCCCGCAAATGGCAGTTCGTACCACTCTTCACAATTGCCATCCCCATCCTCTCCCACACAAAAAGTTCCCCAACCAAGTTGAGCGATCGCATTGCCATCACGAGAG
>NZ_JAPZSS010000204.1:0-5171 GCF_027532015.1 Microcystis sp. LE19-131.1A
TTGCCAAAAGGGGTTGACAAACCAGGGGAAGTTAGATACATTGGTAAATGCGCGGTTGAAGCAAAGCGAAAGCGAAGCGAAACAAACGACGCTGGAACCTAGACAAAACAATAGTTTGAAAGCCAAGCAAAAAAAGCCTCGTTTAGAAGCAATTCTATAACAAAAAAGTCAAACCCGCAAGGGGGAGACGAAAAAAAGTCAAAAGAATCAAACGATTCATCATGGAGAGTTTGATCCTGGCTCAGGATGAACGCTGGCGGCGTGCCTAACACATGCAAGTCGAACGGGAATCTTCGGATTCTAGTGGCGGACGGGTGAGTAACGCGTAAGAATCTAACTTCAGGACGGGGACAACAGTTGGAAACGACTGCTAATACCCGATGTGCCGCAAGGTGAAAACTAATTGGCCTGAAGAAGAGCTTGCGTCTGATTAGCTAGTTGGTGGGGTAAGAGCCTACCAAGGCGACGATCAGTAGCTGGTCTGAGAGGATGAGCAGCCACACTGGGACTGAGACACGGCCCAGACTCCTACGGGAGGCAGCAGTGGGGAATTTTCCGCAATGGGCGAAAGCCTGACGGAGCAACGCCGCGTGAGGGAGGAAGGTCTTTGGATTGTAAACCTCTTTTCTCAAGGAAGAAGTTCTGACGGTACTTGAGGAATCAGCCTCGGCTAACTCCGTGCCAGCAGCCGCGGTAATACGGGGGAGGCAAGCGTTATCCGGAATTATTGGGCGTAAAGCGTCCGCAGGTGGTCAGCCAAGTCTGCCGTCAAATCAGGTTGCTTAACGACCTAAAGGCGGTGGAAACTGGCAGACTAGAGAGCAGTAGGGGTAGCAGGAATTCCCAGTGTAGCGGTGAAATGCGTAGAGATTGGGAAGAACATCGGTGGCGAAAGCGTGCTACTGGGCTGTATCTGACACTCAGGGACGAAAGCTAGGGGAGCGAAAGGGATTAGATACCCCTGTAGTCCTAGCCGTAAACGATGGATACTAGGCGTGGCTTGTATCGACCCGAGCCGTGCCGAAGCTAACGCGTTAAGTATCCCGCCTGGGGAGTACGCACGCAAGTGTGAAACTCAAAGGAATTGACGGGGGCCCGCACAAGCGGTGGAGTATGTGGTTTAATTCGATGCAACGCGAAGAACCTTACCAAGACTTGACATGTCGCGAACCCTGGTGAAAGCTGGGGGTGCCTTCGGGAGCGCGAACACAGGTGGTGCATGGCTGTCGTCAGCTCGTGTCGTGAGATGTTGGGTTAAGTCCCGCAACGAGCGCAACCCTCGTTCTTAGTTGCCAGCATTAAGTTGGGGACTCTAAGGAGACTGCCGGTGACAAACCGGAGGAAGGTGGGGATGACGTCAAGTCAGCATGCCCCTTACGTCTTGGGCGACACACGTACTACAATGGTCGGGACAAAGGGCAGCGAACTCGCGAGAGCCAGCGAATCCCAGCAAACCCGGCCTCAGTTCAGATTGCAGGCTGCAACTCGCCTGCATGAAGGAGGAATCGCTAGTAATCGCCGGTCAGCATACGGCGGTGAATTCGTTCCCGGGCCTTGTACACACCGCCCGTCACACCATGGAAGCTGGTCACGCCCGAAGTCATTACCTCAACCGCAAGGAGGGGGATGCCTAAGGCAGGGCTAGTGACTGGGGTGAAGTCGTAACAAGGTAGCCGTACCGGAAGGTGTGGCTGGATCACCTCCTTAAAGGGAGACCTAATTCAGGTAGGAGACGAAAAAAAAGTAGTCGCTACCAAGAATCAATCCCAAAAGGTCGGAGCGAGGCGAAATTGGCTTTCAAACTAGGTTCTGGGTTCAAACAAGACCTGAATCAGGAACAAGGGCTATTAGCTCAGGTGGTTAGAGCGCACCCCTGATAAGGGTGAGGTCCCTGGTTCGAGTCCAGGATGGCCCACCTGCACAGGTGGCAAAAAGAAAGAAAAGAAGCGAGGAATCAGCACCTTATCTTACTGACATAGTAAGAGAGAATGCTGGCTCTGAGTAAAGAGTCCAGAGGAACCTTGAAAACTGCATAGAGCTAGGTGAAAAAGCCAAAAAAGAAGACCGCAAGGTCAAGCTAATAAGGGCTAACGGTGGATACCTAGGCACACGGAAGCGAAGAAGGACGTAGTTACCGACGAAACGCTTCGGGGAGCGGGAAGCAAGCATTGATCCGAAGATATCCGAATGGGGCAACCCTAAACACGACCACCTGAATACATAGGGTGGAGCGAGCAAACCTGGTGAACTGAAACATCTTAGTAGCCAGAGGAAAAGAAAGCAACAGCGATTCCCCCAGTAGCGGCGAGCGAAAAGGGAACAGCCTAAACCAAGTTCTTCGGAACTTGGGGTCGTGGGACAGTGACAAAAGACTGGGAAATTTAGACGAAGCGGCTGAAAACCGCACCAGAGAGGGTGAAAGTCCTGTAGTCGAAAAAGGAACCAGCTTAACTGCATCCCGAGTAGCATGGGGCACGTGAAATCCCGTGTGAATCTGCCTCGACCACGAGGTAAGGCTAAATATTCCCGTGTGACCGATAGAGAAACAGTACCGCGAGGGAAAGGTGAAAAGAACCCCGGAAGGGGAGTGAAATAGAACATGAAACCGTTAGCCTACAAGCAATGGGAGGACGATTGAACGTCTGACCGTGTGCCTGTTGAAGAATGAGCCGGCGACTTACAGGTTATGGCAGGTGAAGGGGGAAGACCCCACAGCCCCAGCGAAAGCGAGTCTGAATAGGGCGAAACGTCATAATTTGTAGACCCGAACCCGGGTGATCTAACCATGGCCAGGATGAAGCTTGGGTAAAACCAAGTGGAAGTCCGAACCGACTAATGTTGAAAAATTAGCGGATGAGCTGTGGTTAGGGGTGAAATGCCAATCGAACTCGGAGCTAGCTGGTTCTCCCCGAAATGTGTTGAGGCGCAGCGGTAGTGGAAGTTTAGTCGGGGTAAAGCACTGTTTCGCCGCGGGCTGGGAGACCGGTACCAAGGCGAGGCAAACTCTGAATACGGCTAAAAAAACTACCAGTGAGACGGTGGGGGATAAGCTTCATCGTCAAGAGGGAAACAGCCCAGACCACCAGCTAAGGTCCCCAAATGATAACTAAGTGAGAAAGGAGGTGGGAGTGCATTGACAACCAGGAGGTTTGCCTAGAAGCAGCAACCCTTAAAAGAGTGCGTAATAGCTCACTGGTCAAGCGCTCCTGCGCCGAAAATGAACGGGGCTAAGTTATCTACCGAAGCTGTGGACTACATTGTAGTGGTAGGGGAGCGTTCTATAGGGGGTGAAGCAGTAGCGGCAAGCAGCTGTGGACTCTATAGAAGTGAGAATGTCGGCTTAAGTAGCGAAAATGTGGGTGAGAATCCCACACCCCGAAACCCCAAGGTTTCCTCCGCAAGGCTCGTCCGCGGAGGGTCAGTCAGGACCTAAGGCGAGGCTGAAAAGCGTAGTCGATGGACAACGGGTTAACATTCCCGTACCGATTAATGATTGTGCCGGAGAACGGAGAAGGTCAACGTCAGCTGGATGTTGGTTACCAGTGCAAGCAGTCGAGGCGATGAGAGGTGGTGAAAACACCAGGAGCTAAGACGCGAGTCCCACCTCCCACGGGAGGGAAGTGGCGCTGATCAAGCTTCCTAGAAAAGCCCGAACCACGTTAATCATTAATTGCCTGTACCCGAAACCGACACAGGTGGGGAAGTAGAGAATACTAAGGGGCGCGAGATAACTCTCTCTAAGGAACTCGGCAAAATGACCCCGTAACTTCGGGAGAAGGGGTACCCTCGCAAGAGGGTCGCAGTGAATAGGCCCAGGCGACTGTTTACCAAAAACACAGGTCTCCGCCAAGTCGTAAGACGCAGTATGGAGGCTGACGCCTGCCCAGTGCCGGAAGGTTAAGGAAGTTGGTCAGGAGTAATCTGAAGCTGACGACCGAAGCCCCGGTGAACGGCGGCCGTAACTATAACGGTCCTAAGGTAGCGAAATTCCTTGTCGGGTAAGTTCCGACCCGCACGAAAGGCGTAACGATCTGGGCACTGTCTCGGAGAGAGACTCGGCGAAATAGGATTGTCTGTGAAGATACGGACTACCTGCACCTGGACAGAAAGACCCTATGAAGCTTTACTGTAGCCTGGAATTGGCTTCGGGCTTCGCTTGCGCAGGATAGGTGGGAAGCTTTGAAACTCTCCTCGTGGGGAGAGTGGAGCTAACGGTGAGATACCACTCTGGCGAGGCTAGAATTCTAACCCTGACCCCTAATCGGGGCGGGAGACAGTTTCAGGTGGGCAGTTTGACTGGGGCGGTCGCCTCCTAAAAGGTAACGGAGGCGCGCAAAGGTTCCCTCGGTCCCGTTGGAAATGGGACGATAGAGTGCAAAAGCAGAAGGGAGCTTGACTGTGAGACCCACAAGTCGAACAGGGACGAAAGTCGGCTTTAGTGATCCGACGGCACCGCGTGGAAGGGCCGTCGCTCAACGGATAAAAGTTACTCTAGGGATAACAGGCTGATCTCCCCCAAGAGTTCACATCGACGGGGAGGTTTGGCACCTCGATGTCGGCTCATCGCAACCTGGGGCTGAAGTCGGTCCCAAGGGTTGGGCTGTTCGCCCATTAAAGCGGTACGTGAGCTGGGTTCAGAACGTCGTGAGACAGTTCGGTCCATATCCGGTGTAGGCGTAAGAGCATTGCGAGGAGCCTTCCTTAGTACGAGAGGACCGGGAAGGACGCACCGCTGGTGTACCTGTTATCGTGCCAACGGTAAACGCAGGGTAGCCATGTGCGGAGCGGATAACCGCTGAAAGCATCTAAGTGGGAAGCCCACCTCCAGATGATTGCTCTCATGGCATTAAGCCAGTAAGGTCTCGGGTAGACTACCCGTTGATAGGCTCTAGATGGAAGCTCGGTAACGAGTGCAGTCGAGGAGTACTAACCGACCGAGGGCTTGACCTGATTCTTCTTTCACCACTTTTTTCCTAGCTTTTGCAGTCTTGAGGGTTCTACCCTTCCTGGTGTCTTTAACGTGATGGCACCACTCCGATTCCATCCCGAACTCGGTTGTGAAACTTCACCGTGGCCAAGATACTTGTCGGGTTGCCGACCGGGACAATAGCTCGATGCCAGGATTATTCTTTCCTACCCCTCAATCCCACAAGATTGGGGGGTTTGGTTTT